>CANGTR010000019.1 GCA_947456855.1 Sphingobacteriia bacterium
CAATTGCCGATGGTGTTGCTAAAAAAGGATTCTAAGTAAAGCTTTATAATTATAAAAAAACCGTTCAGTGAATAGCTGAGCGGTTTTTTATTTTATAGGCACGGGGCTTTATACTTGTGGCGCTGCTTCCCCTATTACTTCTTTATGCATAAGCGTAAGAAAACGCTGCATTGCCTCCATACCTTGAATTTGGTCTACCACCAACAAGAACATTTTACCTGCTTGTTTTAACCGAGCTTTATTGGTACCAGTTTGCAAGTAGGCCAATAGTTTTTTAAATAACTCCGATTCAAAATAAGGAGAATCAGGACGATTGATAAAATAGCACCGCAGGGTATTGTCTTTTAAAGTCATTTTCTCAAAGCCGATTTTTACAGCCATCCACCTACATCTAACCGTTGTAAACAAATCATCAACAGATGAAGGCATCGGACCAAATCGGTCCACCATTTCTTGATAAAAATGCATCAACGCAGTTTCATTTTCACAATCATCTAATCGGGTATATAAAGAAAGTCTTTCAGCAATACTTTCTACATAACTGTCGGGTATCAAAATTTCTAGATCAGTATCAATGGTACAGTCGCTTACAAAATCATCTTGCTTGCTAATTTCATCTTTAAATAATTCCTTGAAAGAAGTGCGTTTTAATTCTCTAATGGCTTCTTCTAAAATTTTCTGGTACATTTCAAAACCAATCTCTGCCATAAAACCACTCTGTTCGCCTCCCAGCATATTTCCTGCACCACGGATATCAAGGTCTCGCATGGCTATTTGAAATCCACTTCCTAAATCACTGAATTGCTCCAATGTTTGTAATCTTTTGCGGGAATCAGTGGGCAATGTACTCATTGGCGGACCCAGTAAATAACAGAATGCTTTTCTATTACTTCGCCCCACCCTACCGCGTAGCTGATGCAAATCGCTCAATCCAAACTGATGGGCATTATTAATGATGATGGTATTTACGTTGGGAATATCAACCCCGCTTTCTACAATATTGGTACAAACCAATACATCATATTTCTTATCGATAAAATCGAGAATTCTTTCTTCTAATTCATGGCCTTCCAATTGTCCATGCGCAAAACCAATACTTAGATCCGGACATAAACCCTGAATCATGGCACACATTTCTGGTAATCCATGAACACGATTGTGAATGAAAAATACCTGCCCTCCTCTTTCGGTTTCATAATAAATGGCTTCCCGAATAAAATCGTCATTAAACACATGCACTTCGGTTTGGATGGGTTGCCGATTTGGAGGAGGCGTATTCATGATACTCAAATCACGGGCCCCCATCAAACTAAACTGGAGTGTTCTGGGGATTGGTGTTGCTGTAAGTGTTAAGCAATCTACATTGCTTTTCAATGTTTTGAGTTTTTCTTTATGACCTACCCCAAATTTTTGTTCTTCATCAATGATCATTACCCCCAAATCTTTGAAATGAACTTCTTTGCCCAGCAATCCATGGGTACCGATGATAATATCTATTTTACCTGACTTTACTTTTTCTAAAGTTTCTTTTTTTTCTTTGGCCGATTTAAATCGATTGATATAATCTACCGTAACAGGAAAATCTTTTAACCTTTCCTGAAAAGTTTTAAAATGCTGAAAAGCCAAAATTGTTGTAGGAACCAAAACTGCTGCTTGCTTTCCTTCAACAACAGATTTAAATGCTGCTCTGATTGCAATTTCTGTTTTACCAAAACCAACATCACCACAAACCAAACGGTCCATTGGCGCCTCACTTTCCATGTCTTTTTTTACATCGGCAGTTGCTTTGCTTTGATCGGGTGTGTCTTCATAAATAAAAGAAGCCTCTAATTCGGTTTGCATATAGGTATCAGGGGCATGAGCAAACCCTTGCTGCGCTTTTCTTTGAGCGTAAAGCTTAATCAAATCAAATGCAATTTCTTTTACTTTTATTTTGGTTTTTTCTTTTAGCCTCACCCAAACATCGGAACCCAATTTATTTACTTTAGGAACAGTGCCTTCCTTTCCAGTATACTTAGAAATTTTATGCAGCGAATTGATATTGACATATAAAATATCACTGTCTTTATAAATGATTCTAACAGCTTCCTGAATTTTTCCATTCACTTCTAATTTCTGTAAACCTGAATAAGTACCAACGCCATGATCGATATGTGTAACAAAATCGCCAGGTTGTAAATCACGTAAGGTTTTTAAAGTGAGCGCTTTGCTTTTATTATAGGCTTGTTTTACTTTGTATTTATGGTAACGCTGAAATATTTGATGATCGGTATAACAAACAACTTTTAATGAATGATCGATGAATCCTTCATGAATACTGGTTCCTACAGGAATGAATTGAATCTCGGTATTAAGGTCAGTGAAAATACTGTTCAACCGTTCTAATTGTTTTACTTGTTCAGCGAATATAAACAAGCTATAACCTGCGGCTTCATGGGCTTTCAGGTCTTTGATCAACAAATCGAACTGCCTATTAAAAGAAGGTTGCGCTTTTGTATTGAATTCAATTTCATAATTGGCAAAAAAAGGCTTGTATCCAAATTCAACCAATACTTTTGGAGTAAATAAAGTTTTCAGATCAGCCCCTTTAATAAAGTCTGCCCACTGAACATCTTTTAAAACATGAATTTCTTCTTCCTCTTTGTTTAATTGAAAATGGCCCTCATTTTGCAATGCCAAAAAACCATCTAAGTCTTCTTCTTGTACCCGAATTTTTTCTTCAACTACATCCCAATCTTTAATCCAACAAATAGTATTCTCTGGCAAAAACTCCAACAAAGAAATTTTTTCTTCGGCACCTGATCCAAAGGTGGCAGGCAGTTGATCTACATTGGGAATGATATTTACTTGTAATAATTTTCTTTCGCTTAATTGTGTTTCAGGATCAAAAATTCGAATACTATCTACTTCGTTTCCAAATAACTCTATCCGATAAGGCTTTTCATTTCCATAAGAATAGATATCGAGAATTCCACCTCTTAATGCAAACTGCCCAGGCTCATACACAAAATCTGTTCGCTCAAAACCATACATCACAAACAAATCCATTAAGCTTTCTGGATTGATGGTATCATTGGTTTTAATGCTAATGATATTGCTGCTGATGGTATCCGGCCGAATAACTTTCTCAAAGATTGCCTCAGGATAAGTAATAATGATTTTTTTATTTCCGCCTCTTGCTAGTTTTGTAAGTGCCTCGGTTCTCAGCATTAAATGTGAGCTATTGAGCAGCCTGAAATTTTTTCTATTCTTGAAAGAAGAAGGAAAATAAAATAGATCCAACGCACTCGATAAATTTTCGATGGTATTGTGAAAATAGGCAGCTTCTTCTGCATCATTTAATACAATTAAATGATTTAGGTTTTGTGCATCTTGATGACCAAAAACAGCAGTCACTAAAAATTCTGCACTACTACCAACTATATTTTTAAGAAAGATTTTTTGGGTATCGGCATAAGAGATCCTGTTCACCAACTGATTTACCAGGGGTGATGCTTGGTATTGTTCCAGTAACCGATCCAAATTCATATTTCCGATATCCGCATTAACCTCATTAAGGCAACTAAAAAAGTTCCATGTTAAGGGAGCGCAAAGATAAGATTAATAAGTGGCGTTATTATTTACGATCACCTTTATTTCAGTTAATTTGTTGGGCTCCACTAAAACCAATGAAATATTGTTTCTACTGTCGAAATTATTGGCAAAAAACAGTTTGTCTACTTGAACAAAAACCGAATAAGTGCCAACTGGTAAAGCGGCAATAAATGCCCCGGTACTATCCGTTTTTATACTGCATACCAATTTGGTATTGATGCTATTAAACAAAGGGCCCAGATTCTCCTGAATTACTTGATTAATATTGGTGGGTTCATAAAAGAAAACGGTGGTGGGATAAGCATTGTCCGAACTATTTTTTTTGCCAGTATTGGATGGAGAAGGCATTTGATTGCCATAAACAAGTAGCACTTTTCCTTTAATTCCTTGACGTATCATTGAAGATGTTAAGGATTGATTGGAAATTTGAGTTGTTTTATTTGGGCATTTACAGGCCGCCCCAATTAAAATACCTAAAAAAATATAAAAAAGAAATACCCTCATTCTATAGTTTAAAAGACTAAAGTATCTAATTTAGAGCAGTTTATAGCCATATAGCTATAAATATGCAAAAAAGCACTATTTCACATGACAAGAAAAATCATTCTGCCCTTTTTGGCAATCGTTTTTGGGGTTACTATTGGATTGGCGCAAGTAAACAATAATGACAAAGCGCTTAAGTTAATTTCATTAAAGCTAAAGCTAGAACAAGAATTGAATTATGCCAAAGCCTTGTCTATGGCTAAATCCAAGAATTGGTCTTTACAAATTACTTACCCTGATGGGGGGTTTGCTAAACTAATTGGTGTAGACGACTTTGGTTTTCCTATTTATATTCAAACCCATAACAACTCGATTGCTGCTGTCACAACACGTGCCAACCAATTATGGCCTGGCGGAAGTTCAGGATTGAATTTGTCTGGAAATTCTACCTCAATGACAAATAAACTAGGTATTTGGGAAGCAGAATCACAAAGTCCTTTAGCAACACATGTTGAACTTAACGGAAGAATAGTACAAAAAGATGCAACATCTACAGGGCCTGGAGATCATGCAACACATGTTGCCGGAACCATGATTGCAACTGGAATCAATCCTATTGCAAAAGGAATGGCTTTCCAAATCCCAAATTTGATATCATATGACACTAGAAGCAATACTTCGGAATTTTTTGCTGAAACAGGATTATTGCTATCCAATCATTCTTATGGTATAACTGCAGGATGGAGAAGGAACTCAAGCGAATCAAATAGATGGGAGTTTCTAGGCAGGCCCAATGAAAATGAAGATTATTCATTTGGATATTATAGTTCTACTACACAGGTAGTTGATTCTTTGGCCTTTAATGTTCCCAACCATCTTTTGGTGTTTAGTGCGGGCAACCCTCGATCCCAAAATGGACCTGCAGTGGGTGAACCCTATTTTAGAGCCAATGCTTCTGGAGTAATGGCATCAGCAGGCAGTAGACCGGCTGGAATTAACAGCAATGATTCATATGATATCATTACCCATTATTCAATAGCAAAAAATGTACTTACTGTTGGGGCGGTAAATGGAATACCAGCGGGCTATTCAAAACCACTTGATGTTGTAATGAGTAACTTTAGTGCATGGGGCCCTACTGATGATGGAAGAATAAAACCAGATTTAGTTGCCAATGGAGTAGCTGTTACTTCAAGTACCAGTTCATCAAATACTTCATATGCCTCACTACAAGGCACTTCAATGTCTGCCCCAAATGCTACTGGATCTCTATTATTGATTCAAGAGTATTACAATAAACTTAAGCCAGAAACTTTTTTACGGTCATCTACACTGAAGGGTTTAGCCATTCATACAACAGATGAATCAGGAGATGCACCAGGTCCGGATTATCGATTTGGCTGGGGATTACTGAATGTAGAAAGAGCAGCCTCCGTTTTAACCAACGCGGTACCTTCTAATAATGCAAGCACAAGTGCCGATTTAATATTTGAAAACACCCTCAATAACGGTCAAACATTTACAAGAACAGTTGTTGCAACAGGAAGAGTACCATTAAAAGCAACCATCTGCTGGACAGACCCAAAAGGTTCTGTAAATACCAATGCAGCAACTAACTTAAATGACAGAACAAAAAAATTAATTAATGATTTAGATATCAAAATCACTAGAGGAAGCCAAACTATTTTACCTTGGACATTAAATGTAGAAAACCCTGCTGCACCAGCTCAGAAAGGAGATAATACGATAGACAATGTAGAAAGAATTGATGTGGACAGTACTATTCCCGGACAAACATATACCATCACGATAAGCCATAAAGGCATATTGGAACGAGGTACTCAACAATATGCGTTGATTGTGAGTGGTGTAGGTGGAACAGCCTATTGTGCTTCAGCTTCTAATCCTGGAGGAGGCGCATTTATTGATAGTGTTGGATTTTCAAATATTCGTTTTAAAAATTCAGCAGGTTGTAAAACATATACCAATAACACCAATATTGTTGGAGAGATACAACCTCAACAAACTTTGCCTATAACAGTTAGGGTTGCAACTTGCGATGCAACCACTCAATCTAGAATGGTTAAAATATTTATTGACTTCAATAACAATGGTGTATTTGACAGCAATGAATTGGTTGCAACTAGTCCGGTTTTGAATAGTACAGCTCAAAATTATACTACCAATATTACCACACCGGCAAATTTATCTGTTGGCTCATTAACATTGATGAGAATAATTGTTCAAGAAACACAAATTGCCGCAGATATAAATGCTTGTAATAATTATGCAAAAGGCGAAACCCAAGATTTTCGTTTGCAGGTGGTAGGCCCTAGCAATGATTTGTCAATGAATAATATTATTTCACCACAATCTGGATCTTGTTCAAATCCTGCTCAATTCATAACCGTGAATATTGCCAATAATGGTACTATACCGCAAACGAATATTCCACTAACGGTTACAGTTGCAAATGGTTCTACAACAATTGCTACTATCAATACAACCTATAGCAGTACAATTGCACCTTTATCGAGTATAGATTATACTTTTCAAACGCCATTTAATGCATTGGCTGGAGTTACCTACACCATCACGGCAAGGGTCAATCTAACTGGCGATCAGTTTCCAAGCAACAATCAGTTTATTGCACTTGTAGCTTATGCTGCCAATCCTACTCCGCCAACTGGAGATGGTGTGATTTGCAATACCAACGCCATTTTGAGAGCATTGAGTCCAAATACATCTACCAATTATTATTGGTACTCTTCCAATTCGTCAAATGTACCTTTTGCAGTAGGAACCAATGTTTCAAGTACCAATTTGCCTTCAGACAGAACTTATTATTTACAAAAAGAAGCAAGGGCTCCAATTGGAGCAGATTCAAAAATGATTTACCCAAATGGGGGATACAATTCATTTGCTGGAAACTTTGTGAGTTTTAATGCTTCGGCTCCATTAACCATTGAAACTACTCGATTATATATTGGCAACCCCGGTAAAATAAGATTTACTTTGGCAAGGAATATAACTGCCTCAGGAACTTCAGGAGCTTATAATTTTACGAGACTTAGTGAAAAAGTTGTTGATGTATATAATACAAGACCTGTTGCCGGCGCTGGAGCAATTACAGAAAATGACCCTGAAGATTTAGGAGCTATTTATAGATTGGATATGCAAGTACCGTCTTCGGGAGATTATGGAATTATTGTGGAGTGCTTGGATGGGGCTACCATTTATCGCAACAATGGAATCATCGGAACAACCTATCCTTCAGGCATCAATAATATCATGAACTTTACGGGCAATAGCGTATCTCTTTTACCTGCAAGCGGTAATCAAAATCAATTCTGGTATTTCTTTTACGATACCAGGGTTTCCACTGCTGGATGTGTGAGCAATAGAGTTCCGATAGTTGCAGCAGCAAATTCAACAGCTACAGTTGCTCAAGTGGCAGATTCATTGGTATCGAGTATTAAAACAGGAACCTTCCAATGGGTATTTAATGATACAGCTACAGTAGTTGGCGCAAGTGGATCTTCCATCAAACCAACCAGATCTGGCAATTATAAAGTTGTGGTTTCCGATGCATTAGGTTGTACAAGAACTTCAACTAATATAAATTATACAGTTACTGCACTGAATACAGTTAATCCGCAAGCAATTAAATTAACCGTTTCTCCAAATCCGAATAACGGTATTTTCCAATTGTCTTTTGAAGTAACCAATAGAAGTGATTTATCCATTGAGATTTTAAATGCTTCCGGACAGCGGGTATTCACCAATACACAATCAGGTTTCATAGGCAGGTACAACAAAACAATCAATTTACAGAAATTAAGTAATGAGTTTTATTTGCTTAAAATCCAACACGATAAAAAGACTTATTTACAAAAGATTATACTTCAACGATAAAAGATCAAACCTTCAAAGATCTTCATTCAACGATAAGGAAATTTTATAATGCAATCGATGCCGTAGTTTCAAAATAGCTACGGCATCTTTTTTTATTGCAATAATCATTACATTGCAATAAATAATTGATATGGCACAGGAATGGCAAAAGGGAATTGTTACCAAAATTGTTGATGAAACACATAGCACGAAAAGATTTTGGATTCAAATTCCATCAATGGACAATTTTGATTTTGCTCCAGGTCAGTTTGTAACACTCGACCTTCCTATCCATGAACAAAAAAACAAGCGTTGGAGAAGTTATTCTATTGCTTCTGCTCCAGATGGCACAAACACGATTGAATTGGTCATTGTATTGAATGAATTTGGCTTAGGAACTCCTTACTTATTCAAAGAAGTAGCTGTAGGTGCTGAGTTAACACTCAGAGGACCTCAAGGTAAATTCACCATGCCAGAACATTTAAATAAAGACCTTTACTTAATTTGTACAGGAACTGGGATTGCCCCATTCCGTTCAATGGCGCATTATATTCATTCTGCAAAACTCCCTCATCAACAAGTACATATCATTTTCGGATGCAGAAAATTTGAAGATGGTTTATACATCAATGAATTAAAAGCTTTAGAAAAAGAATTAACAGGTTTCCATTTTCATCCTTGTTATTCCAGAGAAGAAAATATTTCAGAAGGTCAACACAAGGGATATGTGCACGATGTATATGAGCAATTATTGAATGCTGCAAAATCGGCAGATGGTGCTTTGCCTGAGGCTTATTTTTATCTTTGCGGATGGAAGAATATGATCGATAGCGCCAAAGAAAAAATAGTTTCTATGGGTTACGATAAAAAAGCCATTCACTTAGAGCTTTACGGTTAACGGATAATTGAACAGATTAATTGATCCCGATTAAAAATTCGTTTAACTTATCGCTATCGCGCACTTAACTTACTGCATTTAATACCAACTGCTTCACCTCACTTAATGCAATTCTTTCTTGTTTCATCGAATCGCGGTAGCGAATGGTAACCATATTGTCTTCTTTGGTTTGATGGTCGATGGTTACGCAAAATGGTGTGCCGATTGCATCCTGCCTGCGATAGCGTTTACCAATAGCATCTTTCTCTTCGTAAAAACATTTGAAAGATCCTTTGCAATCGTCCATTAATTGACGGGCAATTTCTGGCAATCCGTCTTTTTTAACCAATGGAAGAATGGCTAATTTATTAGGAGCAATTTTTGCAGGAATTCTTAAAACTGTTCTACTATCAGTTGTTCCATCTTCTTTGGCAATGGTTTCTTCTTCATAACCATTACACAAGATCAACAAGAACATTCTATCCAAGCCAATAGAAGTTTCTACAACATAAGGAATATAGTTACCGAAAGGTTTTCCAGTTGTTTCATCTATATCATTGTCGAAATACTGTTGTTTCTTTTTACTGAATTCTTGATGGCTTTTTAAATCGAAATCGGTACGGCTATGTATGCCTTCTAATTCTTTAAATCCAAAAGGAAATTCATATTCAATGTCCAATGCTGCATCGGCATAATGCGCCAATTTAACATGGTTGTGAAAACGGAATTTATCCGCAGGCAATCCCAAACTCATATGCCATTTCATTCTTTCTTCTTTCCAGAAATTGTACCATTCCATTTGAGTACCAGGTCTTACAAAAAATTGCATTTCCATTTGCTCAAATTCGCGCATGCGAAAAATAAATTGGCGTGCAACAATTTCATTACGGAAAGCCTTACCTGTTTGTGCTATACCAAAAGGAATTTTCATCCTAGCAGTTTTTTGCACATTCAAGAAATTAACGAAAATACCTTGTGCTGTTTCAGGTCTTAAATAAATGGTATCTGATTCTTCTGCAACAGAACCCAATTGGGTGGAGAACATCAAATTAAATTGACGAATCTCTGTCCAGTTAGCAGTTCCACTAACGCTGCAAACAATTTTATTGTCTGTCAACAATTGTTTCAATCCTACAAAATCATCGGCTCCTAACAGTTGCTCCATTTGAGCAACGATGGCATCTGCTGCTGCATTATCACCAGCTTCCCTTAATTGATCTGCTTTGGCTTCTATCAAATGATCAACCCGATACCTTTTTTGACTGTCTTTGTTATCGATCATTGGATCGCTGAAATTGTCCACATGTCCGCTTGCTTTCCAGGTGGTTGGATGCATGAAAATAGCCGCATCAATACCCACAATATTATCATGGAGTTGAGTCATGCTCTTCCACCAATAATCGCGGATATTCTTTTTTAATTCCGAACCATTTGGGCCATAATCATATACAGCACTTAAGCCATCATAGATTTCACTGCTAGGAAATACAAAGCCATATTCTTTGGCATGCGATATAATTGCTTGAAAGGTATTTTCGGTAGTATTGCTCATAGAGGAGCAAAAATAAGTGATTCCGATTTTAAAAGGGCATCCTATTGTAACTTATCGTTTTGTTGGTGCCGATCTTTATCTCGAAGGGTTTTTTTAGCCATATTTTTCTCCAATGCCTTGGTTAAATCAACCCCTGTTTGATTGGCCAAGCAAATCAATACCCAGAGCACATCAGCCATTTCATCGGCTAAATCATGGCCCTCATCCGATTTTTTAAAAGACTGTTCGCCATATTTTCTAACCATTATTCGGCTCAACTCCCCTACTTCTTCCATTAATATTCCCAAATTGGTGAGCTCATTAAAATAACGAACCCCAATGGTTTTGATCCACTGATCTACTTGCTCCTGTGCTTCAGCAATGGTTAATGCGTTCTGTTGACTCATATTTCTTATTTTATCTTTTATCTCTTATCTCATATCTTTTATCTCTTATCTCATATCTTTTATCTCTTATCTCTTATCTCTTATCTACTCTCTATTTTTACTATCCATTACAATCGTGGTGGGTCCATCATTGGTTAACTCAACTTGCATATCCGCCCCGAAAATCCCGGTTTGAATGGGTTTACCTAAATCAATGCTTAATTGTTGAATCAATTGCTCGTACAGAGGAATGGCTATTGTTGGTTTAGAAGCTTTACTATAAGAAGGTCGATTGCCCTTTTGCGTACTCGCATGCAAAGTGAACTGACTGATTAATAAAATGCCTCCCCCAACCTCTTTCACCGAGCAGTTCATTACACCTGCTGCATCATTAAAAATTCGCAGATTCACCATCTTATTCGAAAGCCATTGAATGTCTTCTAGTGAATCTGCGTCTTCAATACCTACCAATACCATCAATCCTTGTTGGATCAACCCATTGATTTTCCCTTCGATGCTTACTGATGCAGATGATACCCGCTGAATAACTACACGCATTGCTTGATTTTTTATCCGAAATTTGACCCCATGAAGATAGATATTAGCAAGGAAATTCAGTTTCAAACGGCAAGAAGTGGTGGAAAAGGAGGCCAAAACGTGAATAAGGTAGAAACCATGGTGGAGGGAAGATGGTTATTGGCCGAATCTTTGCTTTTCTCGGAAGAACAGAAAACCATTATTTCGGAAAAACTAGCCAACAGAATTACAGGAGAAGGATATTTATTGGTAAAATCACAAGAAGAAAGGTCTCAATTAGGCAATAAGGCAATTGTAATAGATAAAATAAACCAATTGGTTACAAGAGCATTAGAAAAGCAAAGACCCCGAAAAGCAACAAAGCCCACCAAGGCTTCCAAAGAAAAAAGAATTGAATCGAAAAAGAAGTTGGGCATGAATAAAATTTTTAGAAAAAAAATTGATGCCCGTAACCTATAGCAAAACACTATTTTTACTAAATAAATATAGCTATAGCGCATCGTCAAAAAGAACGCATAAAAAAAGAGCATTGAGCGAAATAAAAAAATTAGCAAGTCAAACCATATGGTACGGGGTTCCTACAATTGCAAGTAGGTTTCTCGGCTACTTGATGAATCTTTCTTTACCATTGTTTTTTGCGCAACCTTCAGTAACAGCAGATCTTACGCAGATTTATGCAATGATTCCATTTTTAAACGTTTTGTTTACTTATGGTTTGGAAACCGCCTATTTCCGTTTCAGCAAAGAAGAAGATCCACAAAAACTATACAGCACCTTATCATTGTCTTTGATTGGCTCTACTATTTTGTTTACTGGAATTATTTTGCTTTTTAGCAATCAAATGATAGGCTGGTCTAATTTGGAATCGCATCCAGAATACATTTATTGGATGATTGCCATTATTTTTTTTGACTCAATTAGCACATTGGCTTTTGCGCGTTTGCGACAGGAAAACAAGCCCAGAAAATATGCAGTAGTAAGACTTTCAAGTGTATTGGTTAATTTTTTAAGTGTATTGTTTTTTTTGGGTATCATACCGAAATATGTAACCAATCATCCAGCTAGCGACTTGTCTTTTTTTACCAATAATGGAATTGGAATTGGTTATTATTTATTGGGAAATTTAGCAGGAAGTATCCTCACTTTTATATTGCTGTTTAAAGAATTTAAACAGATTTCTTTTCAATTCAATCCGGCTATTTGGAAAAAAGTATTGAACTACAGTTATCCATTGATTATTGTAGGAATGGGCGGAATGGTAAATGATATGTTGAGTAGGTTAATTTACCAGCATGTTGTTGACTTACCCGTTGAAGAAGCCAAACACGAGCTGGGCATTTTTGGAAATATATATCGTTTAGCAGTGTTGATTACTATTTTAATTCAAGCTTTTAGAATGGCTGCCGAACCTTTCTTTTTTAAACAAAGCGCAGAAGAGCATGCTCAAAAGATTTATGCACGAGTAATGAAGTTTTTTGTAATTACCTGTTGTTATATGTTTTTATTCATTAGTTTATTTATAGAAATATTTGCTTGGTTTTTTAATGCCATTAATAAGCCACTTTGGACAGAAGGATTGTACATTGTTCCATTGCTTGCATTGGGCAATATTTTTTTAGGCATCTATTATAATTTGAGTATTTGGTATAAGTTAACCGATAAAAACAGAATGGGTGCTTATATTACAATAGCTGGCGCACTTATTACCATCGGATTAAACATTGTATTGATTCCTACATTGCATTATTTAGGTGCCGCAATTGCAACATTTACTTGTTATTTTTTTATGATGACTATCAGTTATTGGATGGGGCAAAAATTTTATCCTGTACCCTATGCAACCAAAAAAATAATTGCATATTTGGTAATCATATGCTTATTGTATGCAATCCATAAGTTGATCCTATTTTTTATTCCTCAACTTTGGGTAGGAATTCTTACTGGACTAGTTTTCATCGGATTGTTTTCTTGGCTCATTCTTTGGGCGGAGAAAAAAGAATTTCAACGAATTCCATTTCTTAACAAAATCATTTCGAAATAACTCAACAATCTAATAACTCAATACTTATCATTCTTAATTCATCTTTCTTAATTCTAATTAATGGCCGAAGATCTAACCATCACAAAAGGTTCAAAACACGAACAATACCTAGCACTCATACCCCAAATTAAAAGTTTACTTGATGGAGAGCCCGATTTAATAGCCAATCTGGCCAATATCGCTGCCGCATTGAAAGAACAATTTGGTTGGTTTTGGATAGGCTTTTATTTAGTAAAAAACGACCAACTGGTTTTAGGACCTTTTCAAGGACCAGTTGCATGTACTAGAATTGCTAAAGGAAGAGGTGTATGTGGAACAAGTTGGGCTGAGGCCAAAACACTAATTGTTCCTGATGTAGAAAAATTTCCAGGACATATTGCATGTAGCAGTTTATCCAAATCGGAAATAGTCATTCCGCTTTTTCATAACGAACAAGTTGTTGGTGTACTCGATGTAGATAGCAGCGAATTAGATAGTTTCAACACAACCGATCAATTATACTTAGAGCAAATTGTACAGTTGATTCAATGGGATTGAATTTCTTTTTAATGAATAAAACTAGGATGGGCTATTCCAAATGAAATCCTTTGCTAAATGCTGTTAAATAATTTTCGAAAGAGGCGTAAGCAATGAAATCTGTTTGAGCCCCGACTCTGAGCTAGCTATTTCTTTATAAGGCTTATAGATATTGCAAAAGCGAACCTTTGAGAAATGCAACAATAAATACCCCTCAAAATAAAAGCAATGCATTTCTCAGCAGTGAGCGTTGCAATATCTATGAGCATAAACCAATCGGGGCGAGTTATTTCATTGTAGCCGATTGAGAAAATTATAGGTATTTAGCAACAGAGCGAATTTGGGATACACATAACAGAATATTCATCAAAAAACCCATTTGTAAAAAATTCAGTACCTTTGAAATATTCATATAGGCTCTCGGTTAGGCTGGAATCTACTTCAGTGACAAGGTAATCCCCAAAAAGTTAGGTTATATAGCATCTGAAAATCAGGTGTTCATTATTAAATACATATTGTGTTATTCAAAGAATTACAACTCATCGAGCCCATATTAAAGGCGCTCGAAACAGAAGGGTATACAGTCCCTACCCCTATTCAACAACAGGCAATTCCTTTGGCTTTAGAAGGAAAAGATTTGCTTGGTTGTGCTCAAACAGGAACTGGTAAAACAGCTGCTTTTGCCATCCCTATTTTACAATTGGTCTATCAATCGATTCAAAACGGCAATCGTTCAAAAACAATTAAAGCATTGGTATTAACGCCAACAAGAGAGTTGGCCATTCAAATTGATGAAAGCTTTGCAGCGTATGGCAGGTATCTCTATTTAAAACACCAGGTAATATTTGGTGGCGTGTCTCAAGTGCCTCAAGTAAATGCATTAAGAAATGGGGTAGACATTTTAGTGGCAACTCCTGGTAGATTATTAGACTTGATGCAACAAGGATATATTCGTTTGAATGATTTAAACTTCTTTGTACTGGATGAAGCCGATCGTATGCTAGACATGGGATTTATCAACGATGTAAAAAAGATTGTTGCCAAATTACCAGCTAAGAAACAAACATTGTTTTTCTCGGCAACCATGCCTACAGAAATAGAAAAATTATCTGCTACCCTTTTACACAATCCTGCTAAAGTTGAGGTTACGCCCGTTTCTTCAACTGTTGAAAAAATTGAACAAGCTGTTTATTATGTAGAGAAAGACCAGAAAAAACATTTACTGATTCATCTGCTAAAAGACAAAGCCATACAAACGGCATTGGTATTCACCAGAACAAAACATGGTGCCGATAAAGTGGTAAAGGAATTAACTAGAGTGGGTATTTCTGCTGAAGCCATTCATGGCAATAAATCTCAAAATGCACGTCAGCGTGCTTTGAGTAATTTCAAAGCTGGCACAACCAGAATTTTAGTAGCAACAGATATAGCGGCCAGAGGTATTGATGTAGATCAATTATCGCATGTATTCAATTTTGAATTACCCAATGTTCCAGAAACTTACGTTCATCGCATTGGCAGAACAGGCAGAGCTGGCGCAAGTGGTATGGCTGTTTCATTCTGTGATTCAGAAGAAAGACCTTATTTAAACGATATCCAAAAATTAATAAAAATTACCCTTCCTGTTGTAAGAGAACATGAATTTGTTTCTTCGATACCAATGAATGCAGCTGCAGTTAAAGCGCAACAATCTAGACCTACACCTAGAGGAAGATTTACCAATCAAAAAACTAGTTACAACAGAACTGCCGCCAAGCGGTAAATGATTTGAGTAATAAACCAATAAAGGAACCATTTTTACTGTTCAATTTTAGTAAAAACCCCTATTTTTGCTGCCCAAATGCGGATGTGGCGAAATTGGCAGACGCACTAGACTTAGGATCTAGCGCCGCGAGGCATGTAGGTTCGACCCCTATCATCCGCACTTAACCGCTCTTTTAGAGCGGTTTTTTTGTGTGAAACCCCTACCTTTGCTGCCCGAAATTTAAGTTTTAAATAATTTGTATGGCAACTATTACTAGAGAAAACATTGGCTTATTAAATGATAAGCTTACCGTTACCCTTTCTAAAGAAGACTATGTTAGTGGATTTGAACAAAACCTAAAGAAATATGCTAAAACTGCCAATATTCCTGGATTTAGAAAAGGAATGGTGCCTGCAGGATTGGTTAAAAAAATGTACGGCCAAAGCGTATTTACAGATGAAGTACTTAAAACAGTAGAGTCTCAACTCAATCAATACATGAGTAAGGAAGCCATTGAAGTATTTGGCCAACCCCTTCCTATGGATAATGATGCTAGGGCCCTAGACATGAATAATCCTTCAGATTATGTTTTTGCTTTTGAAATTGGTTTAAAACCCAGTTTTGAAGTTGACTTAAAAGGCATTAAAGTAAAAAGATATGTAATTGAGGTGACTGAGAAAATGATTGACGAAGAACTTGCCCGTTTACAAACTCGTCACGGCAAAATGACAGAACCTGAGCAAGTGAATTCAGATGAAAATGTATTGAATGTAAGTTTCACAGAAGCAGATGAACAAGGAAATATAATTGAAAATGGTGTTCAAAAAGACAATTCTGTTTTGGTGAAATATTTTGCCGAAGGTTTTAGAAAAAATTTAATGGGCAAGAAAAACAATGATATTGTTCATTTACAAATTAATACTGCTTTTGAAGATAAAGAAGCAGCAACCATTTTAGCTGATTTAGGATTAACCAATGAAGATGGTAATCGCTATTTCAATATGTTGATTACAAAAGTTGGATTGGTAGAAAAAGCCGAATTAAATGAAGAATTCTTCTTAGCTGCATATCCAAACAACGACAATATCAAATCGGAAGCGGCTATTAGAAATGAGATAAAAGCAGAAATAGCCAAATACTACGAACAATCTACCCGCAATCAAATACACGATCAAATTTACCATCACTTACTAGACAATGTAAAGATGGAGTTCCCTGAAAACTTCTTAAAGCGTTGGTTGCAAACAGGTGGAGAAAAACCAAAATCTGCTGAAGAAGCAGCCAATGAATATCCAACATTTGTAAATCAATTGAAGTGGACATTGATCAGCACCAAATTAAGTCAAGACAATAAAATTGAAGTGTTACCAGAAGATATTCGCCAATTTGCCAAGATGCAATTATTCAGCTACATGGGAGGACAACTTGGTGCATTGGGTGATAATCAACAATGGGTTGATGATTATGCAAATAGAATGATGCAAGACAAGCGTTTTGTTGAAGACAGCTATCACAGAATTAATGCTGAAAAATTATTTGGCGTATTAGAAACAAATGTAAGTGCAACAGATACACCAATTACCATAGAAGATTTTACCAAAATGGTAGAAAGTCATCATCATTAATCGATAGCATTTTCAAAAATTAAATGATATAAAATTTGTCCCGGTTGCATTAGCTTCCGGGATTTTTTTTACCTGCTTTGTTGCGGCGGCGGCTTGATCAAACCGTGCTTTTCTAAAGAACCTGTAATTAATTCAACCAATTTTTGGCCGATTTTTTTACTCAACAACCATTTAGTAGCCAACCGCAATATGAATCCCCAAAAACCTGCAATAGGAAAAGCATATAATAAAATGGCTTCTACCCTTTTTTTAATAGCTGGTTCAAATTGTTTAACCATGTTAGCATTAACGCTAGGCCATTGGTCTCCGGACGAAAAAACAGGCATTGGATAATAGCCTTTATCTATCGTAGAAAAAATGGGGATGATCTGATATGCATCATCATGAAAAGATTTGAAAGCAGACTTATCAATGCCTTTGTACCCTTCACTAAAAATTGGATGAGCAGCTAGGTCTTTCGCAGGAATAGTAAAATAATTTCTTAAAAACATTTCGCAATTATACCTGCCTAAATAAAAATCATGAATGCGAAATTCTTTATTCATAAACCCGCTAAACCCATCAAAAGCCCCGCATGCAATTGCCGAACTACCTTCTACTTTTTTACCCTTTTGCAATTCAACCATATGTGGCCTTGTTGGAGCAATCAAAAATTGACCAGCTTTATCTGAAGCCATTGCCTCAATTAATGGAACTGGCTTTGCTCTCATCTGCTGAGTCATTGCATTTAAAGTATAACCGATGGTAGAAAACAATTGCTGATCAATTTTGAAAGTTGAAGGCAATTCACTTGGAAAAGGATCAATCATTAAAACTGTACTTTTAAAAGCATCAAATGCATTTTGTGATGTTGCATCATACTGTTGAGTAATTGTACTCAATAATTCACGAACCTTTTCGAATGGTTCATTATTAATTAATCCTCCATCTACATTTTGGGTGGTGTATACTTCATCTGATGATTGGTCTGTTTTACTCTTGGTTTTATTCAACCAAGGATTTTCTAAAATACTAGCCAATGGCCTTTGAAGTACCCTAGATTTAAGCCCTATCGGAAATGCACCTGTTGCCATGGCAGCATCTTTTGCAATTGAACAATTCAATCCATCTTTAAAATTAAGTGGTATCCAGCCAAGTTGATAATCGGATGCATTCAAATTAAAACAGGCATAATCATTGTGCACAGCCATATTGTAATTTTTCTTGCTTATATCGCTATTAAAAGCAATATTGTATTTCAGTCCTTCTAAATTTGTAAGGGTAGTAAATAATTTTAGATGCGCTGCAAAATAAGCTGGAGTTGGCAACCATTCTTGCTCATTGTTGGCAAAGGCTCTATCAGCAATTTGATCAATAAATGATCCATTCAATAAAGCATCTACCCTTTTATGTTTTTCAATATCATGTTGATTGAGCATTTTGCTGAACATATCATTCCCCAATAAATCTACCCAACTATGGTAAAATTTATTTTCTGGATGCGATTGCAACAGGTCTTTAGATGCATCAAATTGAACTGGTTTTTTGGGATAATTAACCGATGCTGCTGTGACCATTCCTGTCATACCGCCGGCAGAGGCGCCACCAATTACAGAAATCAAGACTTTGTGTGAAGGAGTATTTTTTGATCCCCTTCTTTTCTCCCATTCCTCCAATGCTTCAATTAAATAATCCATAACCCCTGCTGTATATGCTCCCGCAGATACAGCTCCAGCCATGCATAGGCCAATATGAAAAGATTGTTCGCGCATTAATATACAATCAGCTACACGAACCTAATGAAAAGCCCTTTTCATATCAACCGTGTTTTAACGGATTTTTAAAATTGCGGTTAATGGGTCAAAATCGGTTTTTTTCATGTCCTTTTGGCGGAAATGGAGGCTTTGCACAAAATTTGAATAAGTAATTGCTACTGAAATGCCAAAACACTTATCTTCAAAGCGAAAAATGACACTATGAATATTGGAAAAGAATTCGATAAATATGCTGTAAAACACCAAGGAATTAGCAGTGCTGTTTTACACAATTACAAAGCTTTTGGACAACCTAGTAATTTAACGCCCTACATCATTGAAGAACGCCCACTGAATGTGGCCAGTATGGATGTTTTTAGTAGATTAATGATGGACCGAATTATTTTTCTGGGAGAGGGCATTAACGACTATGTAGCCAACATTGTAACTGCTCAATTATTGTTTTTAGAGAGCACCGACAGAGGAAGAGATATTCAAATGTATATCAATAGCCCAGGTGGAAGTGTTTATGCTGGATTGGGCATTTATGATACCATGCAATTTATTGGACCAGATGTTGCAACTATTTGTACTGGAATTGCCGCAAGCATGGGACAAATTTTATTATGTGCTGGAGTAGAAGGCAAAAGAACGGCGCTTAAACACAGCCGGATAATGATGCACCAGCCTAGTGGCGGTATTGGTGGCCAAGCAACAGACATCGAAATCACCGCTCGTGAAATAAAAAAATTAAAACACGAATTGTATGCAATCACTGCAAACCATACTGGCAAAACAGCTGATATTATTGCAAAAGACAGTGATAGAGATTTTTGGATGACCGCTACTGAAGCCAAGGAATATGGTTTAGTTGACGAAGTATTACTAACCAATCCAAGAAAAGAAAAGAAAACTGTTTAATGAATTTCATTCATGTCTCAGCCCTAAAAAATATTTGAAACAATAAAATAAATACAATGATAGAATCTAAATATATATTGAATCCTTACCTAGCTAATGAAGATGAAGAACATGAAGAGAAAGATGCTAAGCCCGAACCAATGGGGAGCTTCATGACTAAGAAGATGGAGAAAATGTTCTTCGAAAAAAGAACTGTTTATTTATGGGGAGTAGTAGATGATAAGTCTGCCAGAGATGTGGTAAGTAAATTATTGGTATTGGATGCAGATAAACCAGGTGAAGAAATTAAATTATTCATCAATAGCCCTGGTGGAGTTGTAACAAGTGGTATGGTTATATACGATACCATGAAAATGATTAAAAGCCCTGTTAGCACTGTTTGCATGGGGCTAGCAGCAAGTATGGGTTCTATTTTATTAAGTGCGGGAGTAAAAGGAAAAAGATTTATTTATCCGCATGGAGAAGTAATGATACACCAACCAAGTTTGGGTGGATATTTTCAAGCAACCAGTGCCGATATCGAAATTCAGGCCAATCAAATTAAGAAAACCAAAGAATTGGGAGCCAATATTCTGGCAGCCAACTGTGGTAAAACTTTTGATCAAATAATGGCAGATTTTGATCGTGATTACTGGATGGATGCCAAAGAAGCTGTTGCCTATGGCATTGTGGACGGCATTCTCGATCAAATTTAGCCCATTAACAAGGCGTATTACCTAATTCTTTATAAATTAATCACTACTAAGATTAACTGTAGTATTTTTGTACCCGTATGGCTAAAACATCCATTTTACATTGTTCTTTCTGCGGCAGAAGCCGTGATGAAGTAAAGATTTTGATTGCAGGTCAAGAAGGGCATATTTGCGAAAATTGTGTAGATCATGCTCAGGAAATTATTGAGCAAGAGTTGAATACAAAAAAAGACGGTTCAGGTAACAATGGTGCTAATTTCAAACTGACCATTAGAAAACCTGCTGAAATAAAATCATTCTTAGACGAATATGTAATTGGTCAAGATGATGCAAAAAAGATTTTAAGCGTTGCTGTTTACAACCATTTTAAAAGAATCAACTACAAACAGGTTTCTGAAGATGTAGAGATCGAAAAGAGTAATATCATTATGGTTGGCGAAACAGGTACTGGTAAAACACTACTAGCTAAAACAATTGCCAGATTGCTGAATGTTCCTTTTGCAATTGTTGATGCTACTGTTTTCACGGAAGCTGGTTATGTGGGCGAAGATGTAGAAAGTATGCTTACCCGTTTACTCCAAAACTGTGATTATGATGTAGCTGCAGCTGAAAGAGGAATTGTATATGTAGATGAACTTGATAAAATTGCCCGCAAGGGAGATAATCCTTCCATTACAAGAGATGTTAGCGGCGAAGGTGTACAACAGGGTTTATTGAAAATGTTGGAGGGAACAGAAGTGCTGGTTCCACCTCAAGGAGGTAGAAAACATCCAGAGCAAAAAATGATTAAAGTAGACACCAAAAATATTTTATTTATTTGCGGCGGAGCATTCGACGGAATTGATCAGGTAATTGCAAGAAGGGTAAATACGAATGCGATAGGGTTTAGTGTTAACAAAGAAGAGCAAGAACACCAACGCAAGAATTTGTTGCAATTCATCAATGCGCAAGATTTAAAAAAATTTGGCTTGATACCAGAATTGTTAGGAAGATTACCTATTGTAACTTATTTGAATCCTTTAGACAAAGAAACCTTGAGAAGTATTCTTACGGTTCCAAAAAACTCGCTGATCAAACAATTCACCCGTTTATTTGAAATGGAAGGTATTGATTTAGTTATTGAGGATGATGTGCTCGATTTTATGGTTAGCAAAGCTCTAGAATATAAATTAGGTGCGAGGGGGCTTAGAAGTATTTGTGAAAGCATTCTTACTGATGCAATGTTTGAGTTACCAGGATCAAGTACAAAGCATTTTACAGTAGATATCAGTTATGCCGAAAAGATGTTTGGTAAAAGCAAATTGAGCGCTTTAAAAGTTGCTTAGATTATTCTTTATAAAGTAAATATTTTTCCCATGAACGAGCTTTTAGAAAAATTAATGAAAGAAGCAAACCTAGATGCCAAACAAGCAGAAAAAGTGATTGAAACAGTAGCCAATTTTGTGAAAGAAAAATTTCCTATGTTGGGTGGAGCAGTTGATCAAATTTTTGGTGCAGGAAATAAAAACGACGAATAATTGTTTAGTACCATTATCGCTCATTCAGCTAAAACAATTTACGAAAGCAACATAGTATTACTAGGAATCAACTAAACTATTGATTTAACACTTCTCTTGATATTACCAATTTCTGTATTTCAGAAGTTCCTTCGCCGATCGTACACAATTTTGCGTCGCGATAGAACTTTTCTACCGGAAAATCTTTAGTATAGCCATAGCCTCCAAAAATTTGTACCGCATCATTGGCTGTTTTAACGGCTATTTCACTGGCATAATACTTGGCCATAGCGCCCGCTTTTGTTACATTTTCTCCCCTGGTTTTGAGGTCGCAGGCCTGCCATATTAAAAGGTCGGATGCCATAATCTCAGTAGCCATATCAGCCAATTTAAAACTGATTCCCTGAAAATTGGCTATCGGTTGATCAAACTGATGTCTTTCCTGTGCATATTTTAAAGATGCCTCATAGGCTCCTTTAGCAATACCAACAGACAAAGCTGCTATAGAAATTCTTCCCCCGTCTAATATTTTCATAGCCTGGCGAAACCCATCTCCCACATTCCCCAATCTATTGTCATCGGTAATGATACAATTATCGAATATCATTTCAGCAGTTTCACTGGCCCTCATTCCCAATTTATTTTCTTTTTTACCTGCTGAAAAACCAGGAGTTCCTCGCTCTACAACAAACGCAGTTGAATTACCGCTTTTACGCGGCTCTCCTGTTCTACATATTACAACAGCAATATCACCAGATTTTCCATGCGTAATCCAGCTTTTAGTGCCATTTAATATCCATTTATCGCCCTCTTTTACAGCAGTGGTTTGCATATTTCCTGCATCACTTCCTGTATTGGGTTCTGTTAAACCCCATGCCCCAATCCATTCTGCAGTTGCTAGTTTAGGCAACCACAATTGTTTTTGTTTTTCCGTACCAAAACTTAAGATATGGTTGGTACAAAGAGAATTATGTGCAGCTACACTGAGCCCTATAGAGCCACAAACCTTGGCAATTTCTTGTATGATAGCATTGTATTCGTAATAACCCAATCCTGCCCCACCATATTCATGCGGCACCAATACACCCATTAAACCGAGTTTACCCATTTCTTTAAAAACTTGAACGGGGAATTCCTGCGATTCGTCCCAGATCATTAGGTTTGGTCGTATATATTGTTCGGCAAATTGTTTGGCTGTTGCTGCAACCTGCTGCGTAATTTCTGATTCTTTAAAATGCATATAATCTATTTAAATAGATGGGGGCCGCTAAACATTTTAGTTAGTGACCCCCTAAAAAACAAACAATCGTTAGTTAGTTTTCGAAGCAAAAATAGCTTTATTTAGTTCTCCAACAAATTGTTTATTAAAAAATCATTCCACCTTTAATTTGGGTATGATCTGTTGATAAACCGATTCTGAAATAAATACAATCTGCTTTAAATCGGCTAATTGAGCAAAGTTTCCGTATTGCTTACGATACAATACAATGGCTTTTGCCAGTCCTTCGTCAATCCCTATTTGAATCAATTGAGCAACGGTGGCATTGTTTATATTTAAAATACTGTCTTTGCTTTTATATGCATTGTTCAATTGGATTGAGCCAATAGACTGTTGATTGATTTTCGTTGAATCCAATGTTAACAAAGGCATTATGCTATTAAAAACCGAGTCTGAAATGCCATAGGTTTTTCTTAGTTGGTCTATACTCTTGAATCCCCCAAGTTTTTCTTTATAGTTCAAAATTCTTTTGGCTAAAACAGGTCCAATTCCAGGCAGCGCTTCCCATTCTACTGCTGATGCAGTATTGATCTCAATTTTCTTATGAGCAGGTTTAACAATTGAAGCTGTAATTGATCGAAAGGAGAGATTATCGGCAATTTGTATAAATGGAATAAGTCGATCCGCATCGGAGGGCATCAAGCCCCAAATTTTTCGGATATCTGTTGGATGTCTAAATCTTCCACCCTTATTGCGATAATTGATAATTGTGCGGATGGTGTTTTGGTTGATCCCTAATTTTTGCCATCCCATTTCATTCAATGTATTGGGGTCGAAATAAAATTCGGATTTGGCCAACAAATCATTCAAAGGATGTCGATTTGTTGAAGTTGAAACAATCGTTTCAGTTGAGTTAGACTCTAATGAACCCAGTATACTTGAATCTAATTTTGGTGACTCCAAATCAGGAGCATACAATTCGGGGAGCATGATAAAAAATACAATGATTGCCAACAGCGCAATAATACCTAGCCTTTCTTTCTTGGAAAAGCTAAACCAGTCTTTCAATAAAGATTTCATCCTTTTAATCAATAAAAGGGCTTACAAACAAATAGTTAATCCATCGTGCGCCAATTGAATATGTTGATCCAATTCGCTATTGATTGTTTTATGCTTACCCAACTGGTGACTAATATGGGTAAAATACACTTTTGGAATATTCAATTCTTGAGCCAATTCAACGGCTTCGTCTAAAGTAAAATGAGAAATATGTTTTTCTTTTCGCAATGCGTTCAATACCAATACCGATGATCCGCGGATTTTTTCTTTCTCCGTTGCTTCAATTTTATTGGCATCAGTGATATAGGTAAAATCTCCAAATCGGAATCCTAAAACAGGCATTTTATGATGCATTACTTCTATCGGAATGATTGGTATATCACCAATCATAAAAGGATCCACATCTATAGTAATTAAATCTACATCTGGAACGCCTGGATACTTTTTGTCTCCAAATGCATAATAATAATCGCGTCGGATAGCTTCTTCGGTTAGTGAATTAGCATATACTTTCATCGACTGCTGAGAAAAAAAATTGAATGCCCTGATATCATCTAAACCAGCCAAATGATCTTTGTGCGGATGAGTAAATAAAACAGCATCAAGCTTAGTGGTTTTTGTCCGCAACATTTGATAACGAAAGTCTGGCGTAGTATCTACAACAAATGTAGTGGAGGGAGAACTCACTAAAATACTACTTCTTAGTCGTTTGTCATTCGAATCTTGAGAATTACAAACATCGCAACTACAACCGATCATTGGAATACCCGTACTAGTGCCGGTTCCTAAAAATTGAATGGTAAGTGGAGGATGATTCACGCTATAAAACTACTTGAAATAGATGAATCTAAAATAGTATTTACCGCAAAAAACTATGCTTCTGTAGCGGATTTTTTTACAATATCATCGTAGAGTTTCTGAGACTCATGCGTTAACTTATCAAATTCAATGGCCAACTGAGGTATAAGTTCCATCAATGTATTGATTCTACCTTCTGTATTGAGAAATTTATTCAACACCACCACTTTTCTAGCTTCGAGTAAACACCAACCACTTTGAAATGTACCACGCTCATATCTAACTACATAGCCAGATTCTCCCAAAATATCTTCTAACTTATCAACTACAGATTGTGTATACTTCATACCTTAACCCTAGGGCGTTATATTTGAACAAATTTAAGTTTAGCTTACTGGATAAATGGATCCTTTTATCCACAAACTGACTATAAAGGGTGGTAAAACCTGCTTTGGCTTAATTAGCCCTTGGTTTCCATCTTAATTAATGGAACAATCATTTCTTCTAAACTGATTCCTCCGTGTTGAAAACTGTTCTTGTAATAATTCACATAATGGTTGTAATTATTGGGATAACATAGAAATCCATCTTCTTTGGCAAAAATAAAAGAAGAATTGATGGTTGGATTGGGCAATCCCGCTTTCAATGGATCTTTAAATGCCAAAACATCTTTGTCTTCGTAATTCAAATTCCTTCCATGCTTATACCTTAAATTGGTAGTGGTTTGCTTGTCGCCAATTACTTTATGTGGTGTTTTTACTTTTACACTTCCATGATCTGTACTGAGAATAATTTTAATTTTTTTATCACTTATTTTTTTAAGCGCTTGATGCAGTGGGCTATGTTCAAACCAACTTTTTGTTAGGCTTCTATAACTGGCTTCGTCACTTGCCAGTTCCTTCAATACTTCCATCTCAGTTCTGGCATGGCTAAGCATGTCTACAAAATTATAAACAATTACATTCAATTGATTGCCGAGTAAATTGTGCACATTGTTTACCAACAGTTGACCATCTTGATGATTTACTATTTTGTGATAGCTCATTTTAATATCATCTTTCTTCAACTTCTTTAACAGTGCTTTTAAAAAGTCTTCTTCAAACAAATTTTTTCCACCTTCTTCTTCATCATTTTTCCATTGTTCAGGAAATTTTTTTGCTATATCTACCGGAAGCATCCCTGCAAAAATGGCGTTCCTGCAGTATTGTGTAGCAGTAGGAAGTATCGAATAAAAAGCATCCTCTTCGGTAATCTTAAAACTTTCTGCTAGGATTGGTTGAATGGCTTTCCATTGATCTAATCTAAGATTGTCTATCAAAATAAAGAATAAGGGAACGGCTGGTTCTACATGAGGCAATACTTTAAATTGCATTAATTGATGACTCATTATAGGAGATTCAGCAGAAACAGGATCCATCCAAGATGCATAGTTTTTAGAAACAAATTTTGAAAAAGCCGCATTGGCTTCTTTTTTTTGTTCATAGAAAATACCGCGCATTTCTGGGCTATCGCTTTTTTCCATTTCCAATTCCCAATAAACCAATTTTTTGTACAGGTCCATCCATTCTTGGTAATCTGGATTTCCAGATAAGGTCATAAACATTTCACTAAACTGTTGCTGATAAGAACTTGTTGTTTTTTCTGCAACCAATCTTTTATTGTCAATAATTTTTTTAAGACTTAACAATACTTGATTTGGATTTACCGGCTTTATCAGATAGTCGCTAATTTGACTGCCTATGGCTTCATCCATTAAATTTTCTGTTTCATTTTTTGTGATCAACACAATTGGTAAATGCTGATGAATGGCTTTCATTCTACTAAGTGTTTCTAAACCAGTAATCCCCGGCATCGATTCATCCATTAATACTACATCAACAGCAGCAGTTTTAATGTATTCCAATGCATCAAATCCATTGGTTAATGTATGCACAGCATACCCTTTGCTTTCTAAAAAGATTTTCTGCGACTGAAGACTTTCAATTTCGTCATCTACCCAGAGTATGTTTGCTATTGCCATTTTTAACATTTATTACTCATTACCTTATGAGAGATATGAGATATGCGATATGAGATATGAGATATGAGATATGAGATATGAGATATGAGATACCAATAACTAATAACTAATAACTCAATAACTAACACGTTAAAGCTATTTATAAATTTGGTTCTTTCACAATTTTGTATCTTCACCCTTCAAACTATTGCCTTGTTTTAACAATTCATCAACAGCATGTCTATAACTAAAAGAAAAATAATCAATGACCCCGTATATGGTTTTATTACCATCAATGATCCTTTGATATTCTCCATCATCGAGCATCCATACTATCAGCGATTAAGAAGAATTCAACAAATGGCAATGGCGCAATTGGTATACCCTGGTGCTGTTCATACCAGATTACATCATTCTTTGGGTGCTTATCATTTAATGTGCAGTGCAATAAACGAACTAAAAGGCAAAGGTGTTGAGATTTCCTACGAAGAAGAAATTGCTGCAAAAGCAGCCATTTTATTACATGATATTGGGCATGGCCCTTTTTCTCATGCATTGGAAGAAGTGCTCATCTTAAATATTAGTCACGAAGATCTTTCATTGCAAATAATGGAAGTAATGAACGAGGCATTAAATGGGCAATTAAATCTTACCATTCAATTGTTTACCAATAATTATCCAAAACCTTTTTTACACCAATTGATCAGTGGGCAGCTGGATGTTGACAGAATGGATTATTTAAGCAGAGATAGTTTTTTCTCAGGAGTAAGTGAAGGCGTAATTGGTTATGATAGAATATTAAAAATGCTGGCGGTTAAAAACAATCAATTGGTTGTAGAAGAAAAAGGCATCTATAGTATTGAAAAATTTTTAGTTGCAAGGCGTCAAATGTATTGGCAGGTATACCTTCACAAAACAGTATTGTCTGCCGAAAAAATGCTGGTTAAAATAATGGAGCGAGTAAGGGAAATTTATCAAAAATCCGACTTGCAGTTAGCAACCTATTCGGCACTGGATTATTTTCTGGGCGATTTTAATGGTAAAATGGATAATGCTTCTTTGGCTCAGTTTTGTAAATTGGATGATTATGATGTAATTGGAGGAGTAAAAAAATGGGCCAATCATCCAGATCCAATATTGTCTTTGCTTTGTAGTAGATTTTTGGATAGGAGATTGTACAAATCTAGCATTCAAGCAGAACCATTCTCCGCTGTATTTATTCAAGAAAAACAAAATCAGGCTATCAAACAGTTTGGAATAAAAGCTGAAGACGTTCATTATCTGTGCTTTACAGGTATTGCAACCAATACACCCTATCAGCAGAAAGAAGAAATGATCAATATATTATACAAGGATGGAACTGTTAAAGATATTACCCAAGTAGACAATACATTGATTCATCAAAACCTGTCTACTCAAGTAAAAAAATTCTACATTTGTCTGTTAACTTAAATAGCCAATATGCAATTTACCGCCGCTCAAATAGCCTTGATGATTCAAGGAGAAATAGAAGGAGATGCTTCTGTAGCAATTGCTTCTTTCGGAAAAATTGAAGAGGCTGTTGAAGGCCAATTGTCTTTTTTGGCGAATCCAAAATATGAAGAATATTTATATACTACAAAGGCTTCCATTATCATCATCAACGATTCATTAGCACTCAAATCTTCGATTAATCAAACTATTATTAGGGTAAAAGACGCCTATTCTGCATTTGCCACATTAATGACCAAATACCAAGAAATAGCTGCTCAACAATTGCGCGGAATTCAACAACCAAGCTTTATTGCACCAACTGCTCAATTGGGCAACAATGTTTATTTTGGTGCATTTGCTTATGCAGGAGAAAAGGTTATTATAGGAAATGACAGTAAAATTTACCCTGGTGTTGTGTTAGGAGATCGAGTTAAAATTGGCGCAAATACAACCATTCATGCTGGTGTAAAAATTTACAATGATTGTGTAATTGGAGATCACGTAATTATTCATGCAGGCGCAGTAATTGGAAGTGATGGTTTTGGTTTTGCCCCTCAAGCTGATGGTACTTATAAAAAAGTGCCGCAACTGGGCAATGTGATTGTGGAGAATCATGTAGAAATAGGTGCAAATACTACCATTGATAGAGCAACAATGGGATCTACGTTGATTAAATCGGGTGTAAAACTGGATAATTTGGTTCAGGTTGCACACAATGTTGAAATTGGAGAAAATACGGTAATTGCTGCCCAAACAGGTATAAGTGGATCTAGCAAAATAGGGAAGAATGTTCAAATGGGAGGTCAAACAGGTGTTTCCGGACATATTTCCATTGCAGACGGAAGTAAAATCAATGGAAAAAGCGGTGTAAGTAAAACAATCAAAGAATCCAATAAATCATTTAATGGCAACCCGGCTTATGATTTTTCAACTTCTAAACGCATCGAAGTCCACACAAGAAACCTTCCGGCTTTGGAAAAAAGGGTCAAAGAGTTGGAAAAATTGGTTGAACAATTCAATATTGACCGTCTAAAGCCTGATTTAGGTTCAAAAACCAGCCTTTAAGCTTATTTTTGTTAAAGTATTAGACCTATAGGCAACTTTGGTTGCCCTTTTTTAAATAGAATAATTCATATGGACATTCATTTCAATCCCGATAAACAGCATACGTTAACCCAATCTATCAGCATTAGTGGAACTGGCTTACATACTGGAATTTTAGTGGATATGACTTTAAAACCCGCAAATCCAGGATTTGGTATACAATTTCAAAGAATTGATATGCCCAATCAGCCAATTATTAAGGCAGATTGCGATTTAGTTACAGATACCAGCAGAGGAACTACACTACAAATTGGAGATGCAAAAGTAAGTACGGTGGAGCATGTTTTAGCGGCACTTGTTGGAATGGGAGTAGACAATGTATTGATTGAATTAAATGGACCAGAAATTCCAATCATGGACGGAAGTTCCGCTCCATTTATAGAATTGATTGAAAAAATTGGTGTTTTAGAACAAGATGCAACCAAGGCATGGTACAGTATTGATGAAAATATTTACCATTACGATGATAGCAAACGTGTAGAAATGGTTGCTTTACCTGCAATCGACTACCAATTAACTACTTTGATTGATTTTAATAGCCCTGTTTTAGGCACTCAACATGCAGGACTAAAAACAATCAAAGATTTTAAATCGGAAATAGCTCCCTGTAGAACTTTCTGCTTTTTACATGAATTAGAAGCATTGTTAGAAAACGATTTGATTAAGGGTGGAGACATCAATAATGCAATTGTTGTTGTAGACAAAGCTGTTACCAACGACGAAATGAGTAGGTTGGCCAAAGTATTTAAGCGGGATAAAATAGAAGTAAAAAGCGAAGGCTATTTAAACAACTTAGAACTCCGTTTTCCAAATGAACCAGCCAGACATAAATTATTAGATGTGGTTGGAGACCTTGCACTTATTGGATACCCGATCAAAGCAAGAATTATTGCCAACAGACCTGGCCATAGTTCTAATGTAGAATTTGCTAAAAAGATCAAACAGTATATCAAGAAAAACAAACACGTTAAGGATGTTCCGGTTTATGACCCAACTATGCCGCCTGTTTTTACACTTGAAAAAATAGAAAAAACATTACCGCACAGACACCCTTTTTTATTGGTAGATAAAATCATAGAATTAACAGATACATATATAGTAGGCATTAAAAATGTTACTTACAATGAATGGTTTTTCCCGGGCCATTTTCCAGGAAATCCTGTTATGCCTGGTGTTTTACAAGTAGAAGCATTGGCTCAAACAGGAGGAATTCTTTGTATCAATTCTATGCCCGAAGGACAATACGATACTTATTTCTTAAAAATCGATAATTGTAAATTCAAACAAATGGTTAGGCCAGGCGATACCATGGTTTTAAAGATGGAATTCAAAGGTCCGATCAGAAGGGGTATTTGCGAAATGAGAGGAACTGTTTTTGTAGGAGGTAAAGTAGCAACAGAAGGCGATTTTGTTGCACAAGTTGTAAAACGCCCCTAATTTTTTGTAGCACTATTAAAACATTTTGAATCAATCAATATGACACATCCTTACACCTATATAGACCCCAATGCAAGAATAGCTCCGAACGTAAAAATTGATCCTTTTACAGTAATTCATGGAGATGTAAAAATTGGTGAAGGTACTTGGATTGGCAGTAATGTTACCATCATGGACGGAACCAGAATTGGTAAAAATTGCAGGGTATTTCCTGGAGCAGTTTTAGGAGCTATTCCACAAGATTTAAAATTTGATGGAGAGAAATCAACAGCAGAGATTGGAGATCATACAACAATAAGAGAATTTGTAACCATTAATAGAGGCACCGAAGACAGAGGTAAAACAGTTATAGGCAAACATTGTATGATCATGGCATACAGTCATATTGCGCACGATTGTATTGTTGGAGATCATTGCATTTTAAGCAATAGCGTTCAACTTGCCGGCCATGTTACTATCGGCAATTGGAGTGTTGTTGGAGGTGTTAGTGCAGTTCATCAATTTGTAAATATTGGACAACATTGTTTTGTAGCTGGAGGAAGTTTAGTGAGTAAAGATATACCGCCTTATATCAAAGCAGTTAGGAATCCACTGAGTTATGGTGGAGTTAACAGTGTTGGTTTAAAGAGAAGAGGATTTTCTTTGGAACAAATCAACCATATTCTAGATGTTTACAGAACAATATACAATAAAGGTTTTAACACAACACAAGCGCTTGAATACATTGAAGAAGAGTTAAAAGCCACAGACGAAAGAGATGAAATTGTAACTTTTATAAGAGAAAGTGGCAGAGGCATTATTAAGCGTTTTTCAAAAGGCGCCAATGACGATGAATGATATCAGCATTTCATTAAAAAATGCAGGAAAAAAGTTTAATAGAGAATGGATTTTCAAATCTCTTGATTATGAATTTAAGTATGGCAATGCTTATGCAATAACAGGATTTAACGGCAGCGGAAAATCTACCTTATTACAATGTATTGCAGGAAGCATGGCTTTATCAGAAGGAATGATAACCTACCAAAATGAACTTCAAAAAAGTATACCCGCAGAAATCATTTATCAAGAAATTGCCCTTTGTGCACCTTATCTAGAATTGGTGGAAGAAATGACTACCATCGAAATGCTTCAGTTTCATGCAAGTTTCAAGCCATTTCTTTCGTCCGTTTCAATACCTGAAATAATTGAAGTTATTGGCTTAGCGCGTGCAACAAATAAACAGATTCGCAATTTTAGCAGTGG
>CANGTR010000020.1 GCA_947456855.1 Sphingobacteriia bacterium
GTATGTAGCGGTCAACCATTTAATTTTTCAGTGGCTGCTTTTCCACCCAATACAACTTTTACTTGGGCATTAGCTCCAACCATAACACCAACACCCGGAGCTATCACAGGCGGCGCATCTCAAACAACTGGTTCCAGTGCTATTAGTCAAACATTAACCAATACTACAAATGCAGTTGCCACTGCCACATATGAGGTAATAATTCCTACCACAGGAACATGTCAGGGGCCATCCTTTAGAGCAGTAGTTACAGTTAACCCAACACCATCCATTGCCTCACCTGTTCAACCAAGAATTATTTGTAGTGGATCTGCATTCACAAATTCATATACTGGTCAACCTGCAAATACTCGTTATAGTTGGACAGTTCCAACAATTACTCCAGCAAATACTATTACAGGACAAACAGCATTAACCAATCAGACAGCAATAGTTCAAACATTAACCAATACAACCAATGCCCCAGCAATAGCTACTTATACCATTGTTCCAATTGCAGGTGCATGTGATGGAGCTCCTTTTACCTTGGATGTTACTGTAAATCCATCACCTAATTTTCCCATTCAAGCTGCAACTAGTTGCAGTGGTAAAGCATTTAAAATAGAACCTGCAAATGCCCCCACTGGCACTACTTATACATGGGCCTTTCCTTCACAATCTACAGGCATTAGTGGTGGGTCGGAACAAACTGTTGCACAAAGCAATATCAGCCAAATACTAACTAATAATTCAAATACTATCACAACAGCAAGATATAGCGTTACGGCTTCAGCCAATGGATGTACTGGTACACCATTCAATGCGGTTGTAACTGTAAACCCTCTTCCAATTGTACTTAGTTATGCCAATAGCAGTTGCAGCGGTGCTTCATTTACATCAACGCCATCCAGTAGCTTAGTTGGTACCACTTATACCTGGGCATTACCAATTAGCACTGTGCCTGGTGCAATTACAGGAGGTGCAATTCAAAGCATTCCACAGACGAATATTACGGATGTTTTAACCAATACTACGCTGATACCCAACAATTATGTTTATACTGTAACCCCATTTGTGAATGGATGTTCGGGTAACCCTTTTACTTTAACACAAACCGTTAAGCCTACCCCTATAGTAACGCCTATAAGAATACCAGTATGTAGTAGAGAAAATTTTTCTGTTACTCCTTCTGATGTACCATTTGGTACAAATTATGCTTGGGGTGATCCAACTATTTCGCCTGCTGGAACTATCACTGGAAGTTCAACAAGTGGTGGAGCTTCCTTGTCGGTATTTAATCAAACATTAGTTAATTCTAGTAGTTCCAATGGAGTTGCTTTATATACCGTAACGCCAACTACCAATGGATGTCAAGGTTCATCATTCACCATTGAAGTGACCGTAAAAATCACCGCCAATTTAAGCACCCAAAATACTACCATTTGCAGTGGGCAAATATTTGACGTAAAACCAACAGGTGTTCCTACAGGAACTACCTATACTTGGACAGATCCTCAGAGAGGCTCTAATGTAATAGGAGGGTCCTCGCAAAATGTAGAACAACCCAATATTGCTCAATTGCTTACTTACAATGGAATCAATGGTGGAATCGGTACAGCCACTTATTCTGTTACACCAAATAGCAGCGGTTGTTTAGGACTTCCATTTGATTTAAAAGTAAGTATTAAACCATTGCCCATCGTTCCTGATATTAGTGGTTCGGTCTGCAGTGGCATCAATTTTACCAAAGATCCACCGAGTAGTTTACCAGGAACGCTTTACACTTGGACAAGCCCTGTTTTTAATCCCTTAGGGTCAATTACTGGAGCAATAGAAAAAGTAACACCTGTTCAAAACATCAGTCAAACATTAACCAATACCACCAATGCCCCTGTTGCCGTTTCCTATAAAGTAACGCCAATTGCAGATGGCTGCACTGGCAATAGTTTTACTTTCGTTCAAAATGTAAATCCAACACCAACTATTGCAACACAAGCTGCAAAAATTTGTAGTAATACATCATTTAATGTAGCACCTACAACTGTTCCTATTGGTGCGGCTACACTTTATACATGGGCAGAACCCGTTATAAATCCCTCTAATTCAATTACTGGATCTAGTTTGGTGAATACGCCAGTTACCATTATCAGTCAGTCATTAACCAATACTACCAATGCTGTTGCCACTGCAACTTATGATGTAACTCCTGTGTCTGGTACTTGCATTGGTGCTACATTTAAGGTGTTGGTTACAGTAACGCCAAGGGCGGTAATTCCTGCTCAATCAACTACTGCATGTAGTGGAACTGCATTTAATGTTTTGCCTACTTCAGCGCCTGCAAATACTTTATACACTTGGGCTGAACCAATGGTGTCTAATGGAATTTTAGGAGCTTCTGTTCAAAATACACCACAAGCATCTATTACTCAAATACTAACTAATTCTGATTTATCTAATTTATCAGCCACAGCTAATTATACAGTTACTCCGATTACGGATGGTTGTGCTGGAAATAATTTTTCAGTTGCAGTGTCCCTGAATTCTAGTAATTCTACCCTAAGTAGTACGTTGGCTCCGGAAGCTATTTGTAGCGGAACATCATTTACTTATACGCCATCAAGTATCAATACGGGTACTGCTTTTGCTTGGACGAGAACTGCAGTTTCAGGAATTAGTAATGCCGAATTAAATAGTTTTGGAAATATTAATGAGGTTTTAAACAACACTACAGATGCGGCTATTACAGTAGCTTATACTTTTACTTTATCCACCAATGGTTGTACCAATTTAAACAAGCAAGTAGTTAATGTACAAGTAAAGCCGGCGCCTAAATTAAGCAGTTCTTTAACTCCACCAGCAATCTGTTCGGGTGCAACTTTTAGTTATGCTGCAACAAGTAATACCTTTAATGTTGTATTCAATTGGTCCAGAACATCCGTAGTAGGAATTACTGAACCAATTACTTCAGGAGTTGGAAATATCAACGAAGCATTGAGTAATCCAACTTATTCTGCTGTTATTGTTCCATACAATTTTACGCTGAACGCAAATGGCTGTACAAATGACCAATCTGTATTTGTTACAGTTAACCCCGTATTAACTGTTCCAGATCAAAATGCAACTTCATGTAGTAATGCCAGTTTTAATTTTAAAGCACCCAATACGCCAGATAATACTGTATATACTTGGACTACTCCAGTTCAATCTCCTGGAGTGAGTGGGGGAGCACCTCAAACATTGGTTGCTCAAAATACAGTAACACAATTGTTAATTAATAATGCCAATGCAGTTGGTACTGCATCTTATATAGTTACACCAATCATTCCGGCTACATTTACAGCAGGTTGTGTTGGACGTCCATTTAATTTAACGGTATCTGTAAGTCCGATACCTGTACTTACTTCCAACTTAAACCCTGCAGCAGTATGCAGTGGTAAGGAGTTGAATTATACACCAACCAGTAATATTCCTTCTGCTGGATTTTCTTGGACGCGTAATTCAGTTGTTGGAATTAGTAATGTAAAGGGGTCGGGTTTTAACGCCATTAAAGAGACTTTATTAGATACTACAACAGGTCCTATTACTGTTACCTACAGATATACTTTAAGTGCATTTGGATGTTCGGATACCACTTCGATAGTTAGAGTAACTGTTAATGCTTCTCCCATATTAAAAACCCAAGTATATTCCATTTGTAGTGGGTCGTCATTTGTAATCCCAAATGATTTAATGCCTTCCAGAACAACCTACACATGGGGAAGCCCTGTGGTGGTTCCTACTGCAAGTATTACAGGTGCAAGAAATATTGTCAATCCATTATCAGTGGTTAGCGATACCCTAATCAATACAGGTATTTCAACTGCTACTGCAAATTATATAATTCAACCAGTAGGAGCATTGTGCTCAATTGCGCCATTCAATGCGGTTGTAACCGTCAAGCCTGCTCCGAATATTTCCGAACAAGAAACCAGTGCATGTAGTGGAGCTGCCTTTTCATTTACACCTGCCAATATTCCAACAGGAACAACATTTACTTGGAACATTCCTTCAATTGCTCCATTTGGTGTTATAACAGGATTTACTTCTACTACTAGTGGCCTTGCATCCATCAATCAAAAATTAGTTAATCTAAGTATTGATGCAGCTTCTGCAACCTATACAGTACTGCCTGTTAGTAATGGTTGTATAGGAAATAGCTTTAAATTAAAGGTGAATGTAAACCCAATACCTACAACGCGTATTTCTGGACCAGCAGGTTTGTGTAGAAATGGAAAAGATTCTATATTGGTTAATTTCTCAGGTACAAGTCCTTGGTCCGTTAGTTATAATGATTCTAAAAATGGATTACCTACTACTATAACAGATATCAAAACATCTCCTTTTACCATCTATGAATCTTCATTGCCAAATGCAGATACGTATACTTTTAAATTGTTAAGGGTAAAAGATGCATATTGTTCCAATGATACCAGTACCGTTTCATTAACTCAAGAACTATATCCATTGCCTTATGATTCTGTAATTGCGACCAAAGGAACACAGTTATGTGTTGGCGCAACATTGCCAATTGCTATAACTGGCGTAAATCCACTGTATCAATGGTTGAGGAATGATACATTAATTAATGGGGCTGTAGGGTCTGTTTATAATGCATTTTTACCGGGACTATACAGTGGTGTAACTGTTAATACATTTGGATGTTATAATAAAACAGTGAATACAATAAAAATGGTTCAAGTATTTAATAATCCGGTTATCAATTTTAGTTACGATAGCTCTTGTGTTAATACGCCCATTAAGTTTAAAAATTTAACTGACACATCCACAACCGGAGCAATTGAGTGGAAGTGGATTTTTGGTGGCAAAGATTCTGTTTTAGCAAGCAATACTATTTATTCATTTAAAACTACCGGCACACAGAATATTAAATTGTACGCTTCATCGGCTTATTGTGGTTATTCTGTATTTAAAGATTCCAATATTTTAATTAGGCGTCCAGAATTACCCATCAATATGCCCAATGTATTTACCTATAAAAACACACCAACTGCTTTAATGGCAAGAACATTTACCGGTACTAATTATAAGCATAAATGGGTTCCTTCTTTTGGATTAGATAACGCAAATATTATTAACCCAACTTTTAACTTTAATACCAATCAAGTGTATTATGTGAATTTAATTTCTGAGTATGGATGTGTTACAACAGATACGCTCAGAGTGCATGTTTTTGAAAATGGGTTAATTGATATTTTTGTGCCAAAATCTTTCTCGCCCAACAGAGATGGAACCAATGATCAGTTATTTGTGTATTTAGCAGGGATTAAAGATTTTAAATATTTTAAAGTCTTCAATAAGTTTGGTCAATTGATGTTTGAAACAAGAAATGCTGATAATCCTTGGGATGGTCGTGTGAATGGAACAGATCAACCTTTAGGGGCATATGTTTGGATTGCTGAAGGCATCGATGTAAATGGTAAATCAGTAACACAAAAAGGAACCGTGATGCTATTAAGATAAAAGAATGCGAAAACACCTATTTTACATATTGTTTACTTTTATGGTTGTACAAATTTGTACAGTCAAACCAGTTATTGCTCAGGATCCTAATTTTTCTCAATTCTTCCATTCTCCATTATCTATTAGCCCGGCATTGGCAGGGAATGGTGATAATAAGTGGAGAGCGATGGCTACTTTCAGAAACCAGTCTTTGGGTTTTGGTACCAACTATAATACAAGATCAGTATCTGTAGATGGAAAAGTATTTCAGCGTCCAGAATCTCCATCCTATATTGGTCTTGGTGCCCTATTTATGCAAGATGATGCATTAGATGGAGCGTACAAGAGCACTTTTGTAACTTTAAATGCTGCTGTTCATGTAGCTCTGGATGTAAATGAAATTCATGGTTTAACAGGTGGTTTAGGATATGTTTATAATAAAACAAATATCAACTTTAATGAACTTACTACTGGTCAGCAGCTTAGTTCTAGTGGTTTTAATAGAGCACTTCCAACTGGTGAGCCTGGCTTAACAAATATTCCCGGATATTCATCTGTATGCGCTGGTTTAACTTATACTTTTACTACAGAAGATATGGTGGCTGATTTTGGAGTAGCTGGGTATCGATTTTTTAAAACCAAGCAATCGGTATATGATAATGGATCTCAGATGAATAATCCTAGGTATGATGCCCATTTTAGTATGGGGAAATTATTGAGTGACCGACTTGATATTAATATGAGCGCTCTATACCAATTGCAAAGTGGGGTGAGTGGTTTTATTGGTGGAGGGTATTTTGGTTTTACTCATTCAGATGACCCTGAATCTCCTAAAGCGTTCAATTTAGGTGCCTACTACAGAGTAGGGGATGCTATTATTCCTTACGTGGGTTATGTTTTCAAAGATTTTCAGTTTGCAGTTACCTATGATGTTAGCATGTCTTCTTCAAATCCTGGCTCAGTTAGAGCAAATGTGTTTGAATTATCTTTGATTTATAGAAATTATAAGTCTAGTAGAAATCCATTGTTGTGGTAAGTTATTTTATGTTTGTATAAAATATTATCACTAAAATTGTTTTCTAAATAAAATTCAACATTTTATGAGTGCAGCGATACAAGAAAGAATCAATATTTGGTTGAATGGTAATTATGATGCTCAAACAAAAGCAACAATTACAGATTTACAGCAAAATAATCCTGATGAATTGGCGGATGCGTTTTACAGGAATTTAGAATTTGGAACCGGAGGTTTACGCGGATTAATGGGTGTTGGCACCAATAGAGTAAATAAATATACAATAGGAATGGCAACCCAAGGGTTTGCTAATTATCTTAAAAAAACATATCAAGGCGAAGAAATAAAAATTGCAATTGCGCATGATAGCAGAAACAATAGTCGATTCTTTGCTGAAACAACAGCCAATGTTTTTGCTGCCAATGGAATAAAAGTGTACTTGTTTGATGCTTTGCGTCCTACACCTGAATTGAGTTTTGCCATTCGTTATTTAGGTTGTAAAGCGGGTGTAGTTTGCACTGCTTCGCACAATCCTAAAGAATACAATGGCTATAAAGCATATTGGAACGATGGTGGACAATTAGTGCCGCCTCATGATAAGAATGTAATTATCGAAGTAGAAGCAATTGATAACGTAAATGCTGTTAAATGGAATGGTGGTGAAGCCAATATTACTCTATTAGGAAAAGAAATAGATGATGCATATTTAACGATGGTTAAGGGATTAAGCGTTTATCCTGATGTTATTCAAAAGCAGCATGATTTAAAAATTGTATACACACCTATTCATGGGACTGGAATAACCCTTGTACCTCAGGTTCTAGAGCGATTTGGTTTTACCAATCTAACCATTGTAGATGAGCAAGCTACGCCTGATGGAAATTTTCCAACAGTTGCATATCCGAATCCGGAGGAAAGCGAAACCATGAGTATGGGCTTAAAAAAAGCCCAATCAATTGATGCCGATATTCTATTAGGTACAGATCCTGATGCGGATAGAGTGGGTATTGGCGTAAAAAATCACAAAGGAGAGTGGGTGTTGATGAATGGTAATCAAACTGCTGTTTTGGCTTTTGCTTATATGATTGAAGCCAGAAAAGCTAAAGGTATTGCGCAACCCAATGACATGGTTGTTTCTACCATTGTAACTACAGAAATGATCAATGAAGTTGCCAAGCAAAACAATGTTGGTTGTTACAATGTATTAACTGGTTTTAAATGGATAGCCGAAAAAATTAAAGAACTAGAAGGGAAAGAAAATTATGTAATTGGTGGGGAAGAAAGTTTTGGATTAATGATTGGCAATCAAATTAGAGATAAAGATGCAATCAGTGCAGTTGCTTTGATGTGCGAAATGGCTGCTTTTGAAAAAAGTCAAGGTAAGAGTTTGTTCGACAAAATGATTGAACTCTATTTGCAATATGGGTTTTATTATGAAACATTAATCAGCATTACTAAAAAAGGCATGAATGGCCAGAAAGAAATTGCTGATATGATGGAAGGTTATCGAAACAATCCGCCAGCTGTTATTAACAATTCAACAGTAATCACTTTATTGGATTATCAATTACAAAAAGGCACCAATTTGCAAACAGGAGCAACTTGGCCAATAAGTTTGCCTAAGAGCAATGTATTACAATTTATTACCGCTGATGGAAGTAAGATATCTGCCAGGCCTTCTGGAACTGAGCCTAAAATAAAATTTTATTTTAGTGTTAAAACAACATTGGCTTCTAAAGAAGAATTTGATGCAAAACAACTGGATCTAGAAAATAGAATCAAGGGCATCATTAAGAGTATGCAATTAGATTAACTATATTCGCGCCATGTCGCCAAATAGAGAATATAAAGATAGTTTTCATCACAAAGGCATGCGCCGTAAGTTGATTGAAGTATTAAGGGAGAAAGGCATTACTGACGAAGTGGTATTGGATGCAATGAATAAAATACCTCGTCATTTTTTTTTGGATTCAGCATTTGATAAAATTGCTTACGAGAACCAGGCTTTTCCCATTGCTGCTGATCAAACCATTTCGCATCCATATACGGTTGCTTACCAAACACAATTATTGCAAGTAAAGAAAGGAGAGAAAGTGCTTGAGATTGGAACTGGAAGTATTTATCAAACTACTATTCTTGCAGAAATAGGGGCTCAGTTGGTATTTACCATCGAGCGACAGAAAAAATTGTACGATGAGCAAAAGCTGTTTTATTATTTCAGGAATCAGTATCCCAATATTAAATTCTTTTATGGTGATGGATTTCAAGGGCTTCCAACATATGGTCCTTTTGATAAAATTATCATTACAGCCGCAGCTCCATTCATTCCTCCTAAATTGATCGAACAATTAAAAATAGGGGGTATGATGGTAATTCCAGTAGATGAGGGCGAATCTCAACGAATGCTTAGAATCACTAAATTGGAAGATGGATCTATTAAAGAAGAATCTTTTGAGGAGTTTTCTTTTGTTCCTATGCTCACTGGTAAAAATCAATAAAAAAAACGGAGTAGTTTTTTCACTACCCCGTTCAACTATCTAGCCCAATAATTTAATAACCAATAACTGTTATTGCTGCATCATATCCATTCCACCACCTTGATCGGCTTTGGTATTTTTTCTCTTGAATAAACTAGCATCAAATTTTCCAAAACGATAACTGAAGTTCAAACGCAATACTTGAGGATCTCTTCTGCGTTGATTGGTTTGATTAAAGAATGAACTTTCGGAATAGGATTGTGATAATTGCGTTCTAAATATATCATTCATACTTAAAGTAAGGTTGCCAGTTCTGCCTTTTTTCCAAGTAAATTCTTTTCTAATGGCTAAATCAACTCCATATCTTGGTAAGTTGTACCCTTGTGCACCAGATTGAGGACCGCCGCCCCACATCATTCCGCCTCCGCCTCCACCACCACGTCCGCCGCCCCCGCCGCCTTGTGGCAATACGGTTTGTCCTTGATAATCTCCACTTAGCTGAATCGACAATCCTTTAGCAACTTTGAAAGTGTTATTGAACTTGGTGAAAAAACTCCATTGTTCTTGAACTAAATCGGGCTGACCAGGAACACTTGCATTAATTCTAGAATTGAATAAATTGAAGTTCACTGTAATTTCCCACCACTTTGTAAGGGATGTTTTTTCCGTTAATTCAAGACCAAAACTAGTGGCACTATTAGCATTTATATAAGTACTGAAGAAAGCACTGTCTGTAGGTACTAAGGCGTTTTTATCTCGGTATACATATCGTGTAATCAAATCTGTAGAATGCTTAAAAAATAAAGTTGCCAAAAAGTTTGAGCCTTTTTTGTATGCATTGTTCCAAGACATTTCAAATGAATTGGTAAACTCTGGTCTTAATGCTGCATTGCCTAAACTAATATTCTGTGGATCTGTATAATCTGGGAAAGGCATTAACTGAAAGAAATTAGGTCTGTTAATTCTTCTAGAAAAGTTAATTTGATAATCTACTTTATCATTTAATTTATAAGTAAGGAATGCACTTGGAAACAAGCTCAGTGGGTAAGTAACTTTAAAATTTGCTGAATCTGCACCTTTGGAATTAATTAAAGTACCTGTATAATTAGAACTTTCAGCCCTTAAACCCAATTGATAACTCCATTTTTTTACCTTAAAGCTATAGGTAGTATAGGCTGCATAAACCTGATCGTTAAACTTATACCTGCTGCTTATTGAAGGAACCAATACCAATGTACCTAAAGATGGAAAAAAACGGTATTGATCTAAAATATTGGAAAAATCCCTGATTGCTGCTCTTGCACCTGCTTCAAATTTTGCATCATCTGTTAATGGATTTTCATAATCTATTTGAATAGTATTGTTGGTACTATTTCCACCACCAACACCTTTTTGTATAATTGGAAGCCCTACTTGTACATTGTTTAAATTATAGGTGTAGTTATCGATGTCTGAATTATTTGTATTATTACTGCTGTTGTAGTTGTAATCAGATGAAATACTATGTCCTGCTTTTGCAAAATTGTGCTTAAAACTCAGTTGAGTGCCCCAGTTTTTAAAATTAGACAAGCTATTTGTTCCGATATTGGTATACGATTTTGGAACTAAATTAATGGTAGAGTCTACTCGCTGAAATTGATTGTTGTCAAATTCTCCATTCACATAATTACCTGAAATTGAAATGGTGTTTCTATTATCTACAAAATAATCTACCCCTGCTCTTGCAAAGGCAAAATATCCTGTATTGGTTGAATTGGTAACATTGTATACATTACTTGGAGGGGTAATCAAATTGTTTCTATCTGTAATGCCTTCGGAAATAGATTTACGTTGATTGTAATTGCCACTTCCTGTAAAATTGATTTTATTTTGACGTAAATTGATGTCAGCTCCTAAATTTGGCATACCTCGAGAATCAACCCCAGCCCTTATTCCACCATTGTAACCAGATTTTTTATTTTTCTTTAAAACGATGTTCAAAATACCAGCATTGCCTCCCGATGCATCATATTTAGCAGAAGGATTGGTAATTAATTCAACTCGATCAATAATGTCTGAAGGTATTTGGTCCAATGTAATAGTAGTAGGTCTTCCGTCAATAAATAAGGTTGGAGACGCATTTCTTAAGGTAACATTTCCGTCAATATCTACATTTAAAGCTGGTATATTCCTCATCAATTCTGTTGCTGTTTGACCAGATCCCATTAAATTTTTATCAACGTTGAAAATTTTTCTGTCGATACCCATCTCAAATTGAGGCTTGCTAGAAGAAGTAACAGTAACGTTACCTAAATTGGTTGCATCCTCTTCTAATTTGATATTTCCTAAATCTTTATCTGCTTGGGCCATCATTTTTTGAAAATCCATTGGAGCGCCTGGCTGAGGAAATTTAATGCCAAAACTAATTTGTTGCTCCAAGGTTTTATAACCTAAGGCACTCATGGTTAGTTTGAAGTTGCCAAACAAGGATAAATTCTCAAACGAAAAATCTCCATTGGCTTTTGTAATGATTGTGCCTAAAATGGCTTCCTTCATTTTTTTGGTAGCCGTATCAAACTTGTTTCCTTTCAGTTGAACAGTTACGCCTTCAATGGCTTTTTTGGTCTTGGTATCTTCGATTTTTCCATAAAAATGTCCGATATTGGTATTTTGATTGCCACCAGCTGCTGCTCCAGGTCGTCCACCCATACCTGGAAACTGTGCCGCTGCAGTTATACTCACCATAAAAATACTCACTAAGATCAAAAAATTACGCATCATAAAAACTTATTAATAACTGCAAAATTGCATTAGTTCAAGCATGGATCTGTTTAACTTTATACAGACGGTAATAAGACAAATTTAAATGGATAAAGTTGTGTTGGATATAGTGTACTCACCGATATTTATCGGTAATCAGGCGAAAAAGGTTAAAATTACCTGTAATAACCCTATCAGAAATCCCAAAACACCGCCAATAATCTCTACAAATCGAAATTCCTTAGACATAATGGCAATTAAAATCTGTTCCAACTTGTCGGAAGAAAAACCAGCTACTTTTTGAGTCACTATTTTTTCTAGGTCTAGTTCTTCTTGGAGGTTATTCATATAGTTTTTCATAAGAACCGGAAAAAGCTCCGTTAATTCTACAATGAATACTTCTTTTAATTGATTAATCGTTTTATCCCCTATAAACATGCTGATTACAGGCATCTGCTCGGCCAATTTTACCCTTAGAAAATGATCAATATGGTTTTCCACAAATGGCATTAATTTGCCAATATTGGCTGGGTTGCTGATTTTTTCTTCGATATCTTTAAAAGATAGCAACTCGCTACTTACCAGTTTGCCCAATTTTTCGGCAAATTGTTGTTGTCTTTTTGGAAAAATACCATGGAAACTAATGCCCATGATTTTTATAGGTTCTTTCGGATGGAAAAGCATTTTAATGGCAATCCAATTGGTAAACCAGCCAATAAAAGCAGAAATAAAGGGAATTAAATAGATCAATTTCATGTAATAAATTTAAAAAACCTATAAAACTAGGTCTTATAGGTTTAATATGGGAGAACGAGGGGTCTCGAACCCCCGGCCTTCAGTGCCACAAACTGACGCTCTAACCAACTGAGCTACGCCCTCCGTTTTTGTGGGATGCGAAAATAGTATATTTTTTTTAAAAACCAATCCTTCAAAAGCTTTGTTAATAGAATTGTTTTATTATCGTGTAAAATCATTTTAAGTTATTTTTGAGCAGATCATGCAAAAATTGAAGCATTTTATGAAGACAAGAAAAGGGTTAATACTTATAGCAATTGTGCTGTTTGGCGGGTTGTTTTTTGCGTTTAGAACCATTGGACATAAAGAGTCCAATAATTTGGTTACGCTACAGCAGCGATTGTTAAATGCAGTTGGTGCTTTGTTGGAGCAAGAGCATTATAGTCCAAAGCCAATTAACGATGCTTTTTCAAAACAAATTTTTACAACCTACTTAGATCAGTTAGATGGAGATAAATCTTTGTTTTTACAAGCAGATATCAATGAACTTAAAAAGTATGAAAATAGCATTGATGATGAAATTCATGGTGCTACTTTACAGTTTCAGCCAGCTGTTAGCATGATTTACGAAAAAAGAGTCAATGAAGCAATTCAATTGTACAAAGAAATTGTTTCAAAACCATTTGATTTTTCTGTGGATGAGTCGGTTCAATTAGATGGGGAAAAACTCAATTTCGCAGTTAATGAAGCAGAAAGAAAAGATCGTTGGAGGAAAAAAATAAAATATTATACGTTAGAGCGTTTTGTTGATTTAGTAGAAGAACGTGAGAAAAACAAAAACAAAGCGGGGTATATTTCAAAACCAGATGATAGCTTAGAAATTGAGGCAAGGTCTAAAGTAACCAAGTCTATAGAAAGAAGCTTTAATAGAATTAAAACATCTTATACAGAAGAAGAACGTTTTAATGCTTTTGTAAATGTAGTCACCAATTTAATGGATCCCCATACCGATTATTTTCCTCCTGTTGAAAAGCGAGGCTTCGACGAAAAAATGAGTAATCAATTTTATGGTATTGGTGCTCAGTTACAACAAGACGACAATGGAATTAAAATTGCAAGTGTTGTAAATGGCTGGCCTGCCTCAAGATCTGGAAAAATTGTTGTTGGTGATTTAATTATTAAAGTAGCTCAAGGTGCTGCTGAACCTGTTGATGTTAGCGGTTATGATGTAACTGATGCTGTAAAATTAATCAGAGGAAATAAAGATACAGAAGTGAGGTTGACCGTTAAAAAGCAAGATGGAAGTATTATTGTAGTTTCCATGATACGTGAAAAGATTGAACAAGATGAGGGTTTGGCAAGAAGTGCGGTTGTTCAAAACGGAAAAGATAAGATAGGGTATATTGCTTTGCCAGATTTCTATGCCAACTTTGAAGATAAAAATGGATATCGTTGTTCGGAAGATGTTGCCAAGGAAGTTGTTAAATTAAAAGCAGAAAATGTAAAAGGAATTGTAATTGATTTAAGAAACAATGGTGGTGGATCTTTGGTGGAAGTTGTAAAAATGGTTGGGCTTTTTATTAAGACTGGAACAGTAGTACAAGTCAAAGAAAGAGATGGAAGAGTAGACAATCGTACTTGGAGAGACAACGACGAATCGGTTTTATATGATGGCCCACTTACTGTATTGGTAAATGAATTGAGCGCTTCTGCTAGTGAAATCTTTGCAGCAGCAATACAGGATTATAAGCGTGGAATAATTATTGGAAGTACTTCTACTTATGGTAAAGGCACTGTACAAAGACCTATTCCTTTTGGCAAGCCAATTGATATGTATAGTGGAAGAACAGAATATGGTGCAGTAGCACTTACTTTCCAAAAATTTTACAGGGTGAATGGTGGGTCAACTCAACTGAATGGGGTAGTACCAGATGTTATTATTCCTGATACATATGAGTATTTAAAAATACGTGAAAAGGACAATCCAAGTGCTTTGCCCTGGGATGCAATTGCTAAAACCGACTATCAATTTTGGACAAGTAATGTTTCAACCGATTTGTCAGTTATTAGTAAACAAATGCAGCAAAAAATTCAAACAGATCCTAACTTAAATTTATTGCAAGAAAATTTAAAATGGTTGTCTAAAAACAATGAAAGTGCAATTAATTTAAAACTGAATAAGTACAAAGACCAACAAAAACAAATTGTTACTACGGTTAATCAAAACAACAACTTAATCAAATTAAAAGAAGATTTGAATGTAATTGCTTTGGAAGCTGATAAAGACAAATTTTACAATAATCCTGATAAAACCAAAGGCATTCGATATCAAGAATGGTTAAAGTTTTTAAAGACTGATATGCATATTGAAGCAAGTGTAAAAGTGATTCAGGAGATTTCAAAATCCCAAGTTGCTTTTGTGAAAAATTAATTGAGTTTTGTTTGTTTTAAAATGAATTGATTGCTGATGGAGAAAGTATTAGAAAAAAAATGGCATGCTTTGTACACTAAGCCTCGTTGGGAAAAAAAAATAGATGCTCGATTATTGCTAAAAGGTATTGATAGTTGGTGCCCATTACAAAAAGTAGAAAGGCAATGGAGTGATCGTAAAAAAGTAATTGAAGAGCCATTGTTTAAATCTTATGTGTTTGTTAGAATTGATGAATCGGAACGGAGTAATGTTCTAATGACAGATGGTGTTTTGAATTTTGTTTATTTCTTAGGAAAGCCTGCAGTTATTAAGGACGAAGAAGTAAACACAATAAAGATGTATTTGGCTGAAAAGGATGCACGTATTAGTATTATCACCGAAGAGGGATTTAGGCAAGGAGATAAGATAAGGGTAAACTTTGGGGTATTCATGGACAACGAAGGAACCGTATTGAAAGGTGGCAAGAAAAAAGTATATGTTCAATTACAGAGCCTAGGTCAAGTGATGGTGGTAGAATTTCCAACAGAATATTTATCTCCTGCTTTTTTATAATTCCCAATCTACTAATTGATTGGCCCATTCTGCTCTGAATGGTGTAGAAACCCTTAAATAATTATCGGTATAGCCTTCCATCATACCATCTTTATTAAAGGCTTCGAATAAAACTTTTCTGGTTTGACCTTGGTGTAAATTGGTAAAATACTGCAATTTCATAAATGATAAATTGCGCAATTGTTTGTTTCTTTCGTTACGTGTAGAGATAGGTACAATTGGTTTAAATTCAACTGCTTTGGTATTATCCCGCTCTGAGTAGGTAAACACATGTAAATAGGAAACGTCTAACGAATGTAAGAATTCGAATGTTTCATTAAAATGAGCAGCTGTTTCTCCAGGAAAACCTACAATTACATCAACACCTATTGCAGCATGAGGCATGAGGGTTTTAATGAGTTGAACCCGTTCAGCATATAATTCTCGTTTGTATCTTCTACGCATCAGGCCCAATATTTCATTGGAGCCACTCTGCAATGGGATATGAAAATGGGGCATGAAATGGTTGCTATTGGCTACAATTTCAATTAATTCATTGGTTAATAAATTTGGTTCAATAGATGAAATTCGATAACGCTCAATGCCATCTAACTGATCTAAGGCTTTTACCAAGTCGGTAAAATTGGATTCGTGATTTAATTTTCCATCCGGACCTTTTCCAAAATCTCCCAAATTTACTCCTGTGAGTACAATTTCTTTTACCCCTTCATTGGCTAAATTTTTTGCATGCTTCAAAACGTTGTCTATGCTATCGCTTCTACTTTTACCTCTTGCCATTGGAATGGTGCAAAAAGAACAATTGTAATCGCATCCGTCTTGTACTTTTAAAAATGTTCTTGTTCTGTCGTTTTGTGAAAATGATGCATTGAATCCAGATACTTCTTCTATATCACAACTGCAAATTTTTGCTGGGTCAGATGATTTTGTAAGTTCCCCAATATGTTGGGCAATATTGAATTTTTCTGCTGCTCCTAATACAAGGTCTACCCCTGGTATATTGGCTATTTCTTTAGGTTTTAATTGAGCATAACAACCGGTAATCACCACAAAGCTTTCGGGAGATTTCTTTTGTATTCTTCTAACCAATTGTCTGCATTCTTTGTCTGCATTATCGGTAACAGAGCAAGTATTGATTACATACACATCGGCAATATCTGTAAATTCTCTTTTTTCAAATCCTTCTTTTTCCATCATTCTAGTGATGGTAGAAGTTTCTGAGAAATTGAGTTTACAACCCAATGTATGGAACGCTACGGTCTGTTTTTTGCTCATGGGGGTGCAAAGGTAGCAAAAACTAGTTATTGGTTATTGGGTTTTGGGTTATTGGAGTATCGAAGTAACGCGTTATCGAAGGAGATTCTGTAAAAACTTTCTTAAATCTCCCCAAACTGACCCTTCTTTTTCAATTTTTACCTATAATCAACTATGTTTGCCCGTCTTAAAAACCAAAGCGAATATGCAATTCAAAAAGATCAATAACATTACGGGTTGGGTAGTTTTTTTAATAGCCAGTGCCGTATATATTTTAACTGCCGAATCAGGTGGAAGTTTCTGGGATTGTGGTGAATTTGTAAGTAGTTGTTTTAAACTACAAATTCCGCATCCTCCAGGAGCTCCTTTGTTTGTAATCCTTGGTAGGGTATTCATCATATTGTTTGGTGACAACCCCTTAAATGCAGCAAAAGCAGTGAATATAATGAGCGCCTTAGCTAGTTCATTCACCATCTTGTTTTTGTTTTGGACAATCACCCATTTTGCTCGCAGATTGGTGAATGTGAAAACTTCTGAAGCTTTAAACAGCTATCAATTATGGAGTATTATGGGCGCCGGTGTTGTTGGTGCTTTGGCTTATACTTTTAGTGATTCTTTTTGGTACAGTGCTGTAGAGGGTGAAGTGTATGCATTGTCTAGTTTTTTTACCGCCATTGTATTTTGGGCAATACTTAAATGGGAACATAGTGCAGATGAGCCCGGAGCAGATCGTTGGATTGTTTTCATTTTCTTCATGATGGGATTATCCATTGGAGTTCACTTATTAAACTTATTAACCATTCCTGCAATTGTAATGGTTTATTACTTCAGAAGAAGACCTACATTTAATTATGCCATTATTCGTAGTTGGTTTATTAAGTTAGCAGTAATTGGAGGTATACTTGCTTTTGTTGCATCCTTGGTAATGGCTAGTGCAGATGCAACTGACAATGTTCCAATGGATGGAACCTTGAGTGGGTTGGTAATTTTAGGAACTGTAATTGCTATTGGATTATTGTTTTTGATTGAAAAATGGAATCCCTCAAAAAAAGAATATGCAGGCGGTATTTATATATTCTTTTTAATTGGTTGTATTGTCACAGGAGTAGTTCAAGTTGGCGTAATTCAATATTCAGTTAAGATGGCTGGAAATTTTGATCGCTGGTTTGTAAATGGAGCAGGATTGCCTTTTTTCTCTGGCTTTGCATTTTTCTTTGTTTTAATAGCAGCATTATTGTGGTATGCTTTAAAAATTGCTGCAAAAAAAGCATGGCCTTATTTAACGCTTTCTATTTGGTGCATTGCTTTCATGTTCATTGGGTATAGTACCTATTTAACAACCATGATACGTAGTAATGCCGATCCATCGGTAGATATGTATAATGTAGATAATCCGATGAGTTTGGTTGGGTATTTAGGCCGTGAACAATATGGAGATTTTCCGCTTTTATATGGTCAGAAATTTACTGCCAATCCAGTTGATCTAAAGAATACTGGAATGAAGTATCAAAAATCAAAAGACAAATACATAGAGCAAGGTCAGGATAAGAAATATGTTTATGCTGCTGAAGATAAAATGGTTTTCCCTCGTGTTTGGGATGCCAGTGACGATCAATATCATGCTTATTATTATTCGGCATTTTTAAATATTCCTAAGTTAAAAGATGGAGGATATGATCGTGCGCCTAATCAAGCAGATAATGTAAAGTTTTTTGTTGGGTACCAGATTTATTGGATGTACCTGCGTTATTTTATGTGGAATTTTGCAGGTAAGCAAAATGATTTACAGGGTGTTTACACAGGTAATGTTAGAGACGGAAACTGGATAACTGGTATTGGTCTTATAGATAACATGATTTACGGAGATCAAGCTGCATTACCAGATTCATTAAAAAATAATAAGGCCAATAATAAATTATTTGCGTTGCCTTTGATTCTTGGATTGATTGGACTTTTTTACCAATACAGAAGAAGGGGAGACGATGCGCTTACCAATTTCTTGATGTTCTTTATGACTGGTTTTGCCATTGTAATTTATTTAAACCAAGCAGGTAATCAGCCTCGTGAACGAGACTATGCTTATGTGGGTAGTTTCTATGCATTTGCTGTTTGGATAGGATTGGGTGTGCTAGGGGTAGCTTCTCTATTGCAAAGAAAATTAAAACCTGGGCTTGCTGCAACACTGTCAACCATCATTTGTTTATTGGCAGTTCCAGCCATCATGGCTCAGCAAGAATGGGATGATCACGATAGGAGCAATAAAGTATTGTCTAGAGATTTAGCCAAGAATTATTTAGAAAGTTGTGCGCCCAACGCCATACTATTTACATTTGGAGACAACGACACTTATCCATTGTGGTATGCTCAAGAAGTAGAAGGTATTCGCCCAGATATTAGGGTAATCAATTACAGCTTATTAGGAATTGATTGGTACATCAATGAGCTTCGTTATAAAGTAAACCAGAGTGCACCAATCGATGTGATTTGGACAGCAGAACAAATCGAAGGTGGAAAACGCGATTATGCTTTGTATCGTCCTAGGCCAGGAATTCCTGAAAATCAATACTATGATTTGTACGATTTAATGAAAAACTATGTAGGGAGCGATGATCCTACCAAAATGGAAGATCGCGGAAATGGAGATGCGTTAAGCACTTTCCCGGTTCGTAAATTTGCAGTGCCAGTAAATAAGGATGCAGTTATTGCCAACAAAACAGTAAACCCTACTGATAGTATTGAAAGTGAATTGAGGTTTGAGTTGCCCAAATCTTCATTGTTAAAAAATGATATGGCAGTACTCAATATCATTGCAGCTTCAAAATGGACTAGACCTATTTATTTTACCAATTCAAGTGTTGACTTAGGTTTTGATCAATTCTTACGCAGAGATGGTTTAAGTTATCGTTTAGTTCCAGTTCAAAATTCTCGTGTTAATGCAGAATGGATGAAAGACAAAGCATTAAATGTTTTTGTGGGAGGAAATGCCAATTTAAAAGGTGTGTATTTTGATGAAGAGAATCGTAGACATTTAAATAGTATCAGAGCAGCTTATGCTGATTTAGCAATTGATTTAGCCAATGCCGGAAAAAAAGAAGAAGCACGTAAAGTATTGGAAAAAGTAGATAAGATGATGCTTGAGGAAAATATGCCATACGGTATGGTGAGCAGAGGCAATATGCACAATCGCAATTCTTTAATGTTCTTAGAAGCTTGCTATTTAGCGGAAGATAAGGCGTTGATTGAAAAAGTGTCGAATTCAGTTAAGAAAGACCTACAACAGCAAGTAAAGTATTACAATACGTTGACTGGTCTTAAAGCTGAAAATATGGAAGATGAAAAAAGAATGGCTGAAAGCTACATGGATGGAATGGAGAAGATGAAAACCATTTACAATCCTGCTATTCAAATTCCAGGTAAATTAATGACACCAAAAGATTCGATGAAATAAGGATATAGTTCATGGTGAGTTTCCTAGACTCACCCTCACTAAATGCCTAAAAAATAACACATTCAGCTACAATGAAAGAACTCGCCCCAACAAGTTGGGTCTCAAACAGCTTTCATTGTTTACGCTTCATGTGTTATTTTTTTTAACGGCATTTAGTATATGTTCGTCTAGAAAATCTCCCCTTGAACTATTCTCTTATATATCTGTTACTATTTAGTAATTTACATGTATGATTGGTCATCGCTTTGTGCAATTCAATCCCAATGAAGAAGGGAAAACCAAATTTGAGCAAATGCTGGATATCTTCATGCAATTACTCAGCTATACCAATGGAGATGCTTCGGAAGCTTTAAGCTGGATGAACGAATTAGACAAGCAGTACAAATTTACCAACAACGAATATGGCATGGGGGATTTCATAGAAGACCTCAAGCAAAATGGCTACATGAAAGAAAATGAGGCCGATGGCTCATTTAAAATAACCGGTAAATCCGAACAAACCATTCGTAAAAAAAGCTTAGAAGAAATTTTTGGCAAACTTAAAAAATCACGCCAAGGCAATCACCAAACATTCAAGCCAGGCCAAGGAGATGAGGTAAATCCTGATACAAGGCCTTTTCAATTTGGCGATATGTTGGAACAAATTGATTTTACCGAAAGTATTCGAAACGCGCAAATCAATAGGGGGGTAGAAAGTTTTTCTATGCAAGAAGACGATTTGCAAATCAGAGAAAGTGATTTCAAAACGCAGACTTCAACTGTACTGATGATTGATATTTCACATTCCATGATTTTATATGGTGAAGATAGGATTACGCCTGCCAAAAAAGTAGCCATGGCATTGAGTGAATTAATAACTACTAAATATCCAAAAGATACCATTGATATTGTGGTGTTTGGCAATGATGCTTGGAGTATTGAAATCAAAGATCTTCCATATTTGCAAGTCGGACCATTTCATACCAATACCGTTGCTGGATTAGAGTTGGCAATGGATATTTTAAGGAGAAGAAAAAACCCCAACAAACAAATTTTCATGATTACAGATGGCAAACCCACCTGTTTAAAGATTGGGAAGCAATATTATAAAAACAGTTTTGGCTTGGATAGGAAAGTAGTAAATCGTTGCATTAATTTAGCAGCACAGTGCAAGAAATTGAAAATACCGATTACTACTTTCATGATTGCATCTGATCCATACTTGCAAAAATTTGTACAAGAATTTACAGAGATGAATAATGGCAAAGCATTTTTTGCTTCATTAGACAAATTAGGGGCATTTATATTCAAAGACTTTGAAAGCGGTAAAAGAAAAACCGTTTTTTAATCAAATCAAAAGCAGCAAGTAATTTATGAATATCAGCAAGATTATCACTTTAGCTCAATTAAAGAAAGCAGGCTACCAATCAAAATCAGTTCATGATGAAATTAGGGATAATTTAATCAGGACTATTCAAGATAAAGAAAATCCTTTCGAAGGAATTCTTGGTTATGAAGACACTGTAATTCCTGATACAGAACGTGCTCTGTTGAGCCGACACAATATTTTATTTCTAGGCTTGCGAGGTCAAGCTAAAACAAGAATGGCTAGGCAAATGGTAGATTTGTTGGATGAGTATATTCCTATTATTGCAGGTAGTGAAGTCAACGATGATCCATTAAATCCCATGAGCAAGTTTGCCAAAGACCTTGTGGCAGAGTTGGGCGATGAAACGCCTATTCATTGGGTTCATCGTAAAGAAAGATATGGAGAAAAACTAGCTACTCCTGATGTAAGTGTTGCGGATTTAATCGGCGATATTGATCCAATAAAAGCAGCCAATTTAAAACTCAGTTTTGCAGATGAAAAAGTGATTCACTATGGAATTATTCCTAGGAGTAATCGTGGCATTTTTGTGATCAATGAATTGCCCGATTTGCAAGCAAGAATTCAAGTGGCTTTATTCAATATTCTACAAGAGGGCGATATTCAAATCCGTGGATTTAAATTAAGAATGCCCTTGGATATCTTGTTTGTATTTACTGCAAATCCAGAAGATTATACCAATCGTGGAAGTATTGTTACACCATTGAAGGATCGAATCCAAAGTCAGATACTAACGCACTATCCTAAAGATATTGAAACATCCTTATCGATAACAGAACAGGAAGCAGATATATTAGCTGAGCAGAAAGATAGAGTATCTGTTAGTGATTTAATTAAAAGAATCATTGAGCAAATTGCATTTGAAGCCAGATCCAATGAATACGTTGATAAAAAAAGTGGGGTGAGTGCAAGGTTAACTATTGCTGCTTTTGAAAATGCGGTGAGTAGCGCAGAAAGAAGGGCCATTATTCATGGAGAAAAACAAACACAGGTTTGGGTTAGTGATTTGGCAGGTATTATCCCCGCTATCACCGGTAAAATTGAATTGGTATATGAAGGAGAACAAGAGGGGCCATATCAAGTAGCGGTTAATTTATTGGACAAATCCATTCGAACACAGTTTGTTGCTTATTTTCCCAACCCTGATTCTTTAAAGAAACGCAGAAGTACAGCTAAGAAATCTACCGAAGAGAAAGAGCCTGAAAATCCGTATAAAATAGTTACCAGGTGGTTTGATGCAGGTAACCACCTCGATTTATTGATGGATATGAAAGATGAAGCCAGAATAGCATCTTTGTATAAAGTTGATGGACTTTTTGGGTTGGTTAAAAAATATTACCCGCAAGCAAATGACAAAGAGAATGCTTTGTTGATGGAATTTGTATTGTATGGATTATCGGCTTATTCATTGATCAGCAAAAAAACAATTGATGGGAAAATTGTTTTTAAAGACTTGATGGGCAGTATGATGAATCTTGGTTCATTTACTGCTAATGAAGATGATGAGGAATTAAATGAAGACGATTACCAATAAGTTTATTTAATCGAATACATTTTTTTGCCTTCATTTAATTCAGCTACAATATTACTGGTAAACTTCTTGCTTTCTTTTGCCAAATTAGCTGGGTTAACAGCTTTTGATTTGATGGACAATAATAAATCCTGAGTTGCTGTTTCGTATAAATTGCTTTCTAAATAGATGGTAACTTTTTCAGTGGTATAACTAGAAGTGAATCCACCACCAAATCCAAAGTTTACGCCAGGGTATGCCCAATAATTGTTATAGTAAGAACCAAAGTTTCCGTATGCTCCGCCATACATTCCCATTGGGTTATAAAAATTATCTGAAGCTTGAACAAAAGTTGTTTCTTTTTTTACATCCTTAACGGCTACTGTAAAAATAGTTTCATAATTCAATTCCTTTACTTTATTTAGGATGGCATCAGCAGGAAAATTCTTTTCTACATTCATGGGGCCTAAAGCGTCGATACTGGTAGTAACCTTTAAACCCCTTGCAATAGCAGCTTCTTTTAATGCAGACTCTAACTCATTTCTGGCTTGTACATTGGCGGTTAACACCATGATGAATACACTTTTCTGGGCGCCATAAACTACTTTGTCTTTATTGCTCCAAACAGCTATAACAGTTTGTTTTGTTGATGAGCAAGATGTCATTAAAAAATAAATACTCAAAATGGTAAAAAAGAATTTGATCGGCTTCATAAATGTTTAAATTAGTTCTATAAGTTTTTCTACTACTTGATCTATTTCCGCTGTTGTGTTGTGCTTACAAAACGAAAACCTTACTGTTATTTGATTGGGATTATTATTGATTGCTCTAATTACATGTGATCCTTGATCTGCGCCACTTGTACAGGCACTTCCACCACTTGCGCAAATATTATTAATATCCAAATTGAATAAAATCATTTCACTTTTCTCTGTTTTTGGAAAACTAACACTAAGCACCGCATACAATGATGCGCCCAAGGGATCGCCATTAAAAACAACACCATTAATATTGCTTTTTAATTGTTCCATCATGTACAATTTCAAGCGTTTGATGTAATTGCTTTCTTTCTCATATTCTTGACTTGCTATTTCTAATGCTTTGGCAAATCCAACAATGCCATATAAGTTTTCAGTACCTGCACGCATATTCCTTTCTTGGCTTCCGCCGTGTACAAAAGGAGTGATCTTGATGTTCTCATTTATATATAAAATACCTACGCCTTTTGGACCATGAAATTTATGACCAGCTCCGGTAATAAAATGAACAGGTGTGTTTCTCAAGTTGAATGGGAAATGACCAACTGTTTGAACAGTATCACTGTGGAAAATGGCATTGTATTTTTTGCAAATTTCTCCTACTGCATGTATGTCAATCATATTGCCAATTTCATTATTGGCATGCATCAAAGTAACCAAGCATTTAACCTTACTATTGATTAATAAATTTTCTAAGTCGGCTAAATCTATATGCCCATTGGGTAAAAGTTTTACATAACTCAGTGCTGCTTCTCCGGTTTTATGCAAATGTTCTATTGTATGTGTTGTTGCATGATGCTCAATAGAAGAACTGATGATGTGTTTACAACCTAAATCTCTAACAGCAGCTCTGATAGCTGTATTGCTACTTTCGGTTCCTCCACTTGTAAAAAATATCTCTGCAGGATGCGCATTTAAAAGTTTTGCTACCGTTTTACGGGCATTTTCAATGGCCATTCTACTTTCTCTTCCATAACTATAAATTGAAGAGGGATTGCCAAAATGAGTGGTTAGATATGGCATCATTGCTGCTAGTACTGCAGGGTCTAAAGAAGTAGTTGCTGCATTGTCTAAATAAATTCTTTCCATGATTCGATTTTACTAGTTATAAAGCTGCTTCCTGTATATCCTTCATCAATCTTTTTGCAATATTATTTGCTATTGTTTCACTATTGCTTTCTGCATATATACGAATGATTGGCTCTGTGTTACTGCTTCTTAAATGTACCCAATCATTGTCAAATTCAATTTTAAGGCCATCATCGGTATTGATAGGATTGTTTTTATATTTATCCTTAATTTGATCAAAAACCTTTGTAAGATTAACTCCTTTGGTTAATTCGATTTTATTCTTACTAATTGTATAATCTGGATAGTTGTTTCTAAGCTGTTTAATTGTTTTACCTGATTTTGCTAATTGTGTTAAAAACAATGCAATTCCAATTAAAGCATCTCTTCCATAATGTAGGTCGGGAACAATAATTCCACCATTGCCTTCGCCGCCAATAACGGCATTCACGGATTTCATTTTTGTTACTACATTAACTTCACCCACTGCACTTGCATAATAAGTACCACCATGTTTGATGGTTATATCTTTAAGCGCACGAGTGCTACTCATATTACTTACCGTATTGCCTTTTTTATTTTGTAAAATATAATCAGCTACAGCAACAAGTGTATATTCTTCCCCAAAAAGAGATCCATCTTCACAAACAAAGCAGAGTCTATCAACGTCAGGATCAACTGCAATGCCTAAATGCGCTTTTTGTTGAGTTACTTCATTGCAAAGGGTTCTAAGGTTTTCTGGTAGAGGCTCAGGATTGTGCGCAAAATTTCCATCCACTTTATCATTCAAAACCGAATACTGATTTACACCCAATGCGTTTAATAATGCAGGTACTGCAATTGCGCCAGTACTGTTAATGGCATCTATAACTATTTTGAAATTAGCTTTTTTAATTGCTTCAATATCTACTAAAGGATAGTTTACTACAGCACTAATATGCTTATCTAATGCTGTATTGTCTTTTGTATAAATGCCCAATTGATCAACATTGGAAAAATCAAAAGCTTCGTTTTCGGCAATTTCTAATAAAGCAGTTCCGTCAGTACCACTTATGAATTCACCTTTGTTATTTAATAATTTTAAAGCATTCCATTCTTTTGGGTTGTGGCTAGCTGTTAAAATGATTCCTCCAGCTGCATTTTCAAAAACCACGGCCATTTCAACCGTTGGTGTTGTGCTTAATCCAAGATCAATTACATCTATACCCAATGCAATTAAAGTGTTCGCAACCAATCCTTGTACCATTGATCCACTAATTCTGCCGTCTCTTCCTATAATCACTTTTTTATTGGAATGCCCTTGTTGTTTAAGCCAGGTTCCGTATGCGGAAGTAAATTTTACTATATCTAAAGGACTCAGTGTGTCGCCTGGCTTACCGCCAATGGTTCCACGGATACCAGAAATACTCTTAATTAATGCCATGCGTCGATTTTAAAAATGGTTGCAAAGATAATTCAAAATTTTTTGTTGGAGCAGAGGATGTATTTTTGCATAGAAATATAGATTATGGTTGATAAAGCATGGTACAAAGACTGGTTTAATTCTCCTTATTATCATCTTTTATATCAACATCGAGATGAAGAAGAAGCAAATCAGTTCATTCAAACACTTATGGGCTATTTAAAGCCTCAAATTGGCAGTTTGATGTTAGACGTAGCATGTGGAAAGGGTAGACATAGTATTGCTTTGGCTGAAATGGGATATGACGTAACAGGCATTGATCTGTCTGCAGCATCTATTGCTGAGGCAAAATTGCAGGAAACGTCGAATTTGCATTTTTATCAACATGATATGCGTTTGCCTTTTAGGATCAATTATTACCACTATGCTTTCAACTTCTTTACTAGTTTTGGATACTTTAAAACCAGAAGAGAGCACGATAATGCCATAAGAACAATGGCACAGAGTTTACAAAAAAATGGAATATTGGTAATTGATTATTTGAATGTACATTTTGCCGAACAGCACGAAGAAAAAACATTTACTACTTCTATTGAAGATGTGAACTTTCATATTTCTAAATGGCAAGATGAATCGCATTTCTTTAAACAAGTTCAAATTACTGATTCAGAAAACAAATCTCCTCGTCATTTATATACAGAGAAAGTAGCCAAATTTTCACTAGGAGATTTTAATGATATGCTGTCTGGCCAAAATTTGCAAATTGAGGAAGTTTTTGGAACCTATCAGTTAGGTGCTTATGATATTGATAAATCGCCAAGATTGATTATTCTAGCTAGGAAAAGATAAGTTGTATTATTTCATTTTATAATAAATACTTATACATTAAATCCTAAAAATCGGGTAAGCGTTTCTGGCAATTTGGGTAATTTTTTCCTTTCAATTAAAAAGGTGCTTAAACCAGATAAATCTCTGTAAACATAATGTTTATTCAATGCGCCTTCTAAATAGCCTGCACCAGAAGTGTTGCCTGTACCTACTCGCATTCCAATCATTCTTCTGACCATGATTAGATGCTTGTGTCTCCAGTTACTCATCAAATGGTCTATCTCAATTAATGAGTCAAGAATTTGATAAGAAGTTTGAAATACGGGGAAATCCCTATACAACATTATGAATAAAGCTGCCTGCATTGCTTTGTTGCTAAAACTGGTTTTTAACTGAGCCAATTGATCAGGATTGCTATCTGTTGAAGTAATACCAAAAAAAGTATAATCAAAATCGGCCAATTTGGCTTTTTCTCTTTCAGTTAAGCCCGCCTCATAAATATTTCTATAGGCTTTCCAAAATGGGTGCTGAAGATTCAATTCACTTGTTTTATTCTGCCAATAAGTAGTTTCAAAAAAAGGCATTCTTTCTAGCCAATCATTCACCAACTGTTGTAAGTTTTTGGTTGATTCGGTTTCGTTGATGTCTTTATAATCTGTTTGCGTAAAGCCCCCTTCATTGGTTTTTTTGTAATAGTCTTTTTGATGTCTTTGCTCAATTTGCAAACCTAATTTTGCTTCAATTAATCTGAATTGTTTGCTTTGAAATCCAGAAGAAGGGGTTAGTAAATTTCTAAATGCCAGAAAATCCATAGGAGTCATGGTGTCTAGCACGTTTACTTGTTGATTAAGTAGTTCTAAAATTTTAATTACTCTTCTTAATCGATGTCTTACGAGATTAAGGTCTTCAGAATTATCATTGATGGTTTCTTGTTGAAATATTTTCATTGAATAATCCAGCTCAAACAAGATCTGTTTAAACCAAAGCTCATATGCTTGATGGATAATAATGAAGAGCATTTCATCGTGTGCAGGTTCGTTTCCTGGCTCAAAACTTACTGGGTATTGGCTGTCTAATATTTTATCTAAGTGAAGATAAGTTCCATAATACATGGCATTTTTTTCCATATGCAATCCTTGTTCAGCAAATATAACTACTTGAAAGTGAATAATCGTTTTTGGTATATGTAAAATTACCCAGATTGAATATCAACTTGTTTATTCAAACACAATCAAAGCAATTTAAATTTTTTATTGATTACTTGTTATCTTTGTTGTATGACACGTTTATCACTTGTAGAGCAAATCAATCTTAAAAAAACCTATCTCTGCGTAGGATTGGATACAGATCTGAATAAACTTCCTAAGCATTTGAAAGGAAAGCCTACTGGTGCATTGGCATTTAATAAAGCGATTATTGATGCAACAAAAGAGTATTGTGTGAGTTATAAAATCAATACTGCATTTTATGAGTCACAAGGTGTAAAAGGTTGGGATCTTATGCAAGAGACATTGGCATATATTCCCAAATCTCATTTTACCATTGCTGATGCAAAAAGAGGAGATATAGGTAATACATCCGCACAGTATGCAAAAACATTCTTTGAAGTCTTACCATTTGATGCAATTACTGTAGCCCCTTATATGGGTGAAGATAGTGTTCGACCATTTCTTGAATACGACAATAAAGTAACTATTGTTTTAGGATTAACGTCAAATGCAGGCAGCAATGATTTCCAACAATTACTCATGATGCCCCATAATGAATCATTAACGATGGTGCCGCATATTACTCAAGGCAATACCGAAAAACGCTTGTATGAGCATGTAATAGAAAGGGTTAGTTCTTGGGGTACTATAGATAACATGATGTTTGTAATAGGCGCAACTCGAGCCAGTGATTTAGACAATATACGTTCTATTATTCCCGAACATTTTTTATTGGTTCCAGGCGTAGGAGCACAAGGGGGAAGCTTAGAAGAAGTTTCTAAATTTGGATTAAACAAAGATGCAGGTTTGTTAGTGAATGCCAGTAGAGCCATCATTTTTGCCAGTGAAAATGAGGATTTTGCTGAAGAAGCAGCCAAAATTGCACAGCAATACCAAATAGAAATGAGCACCTATTTAAGTTAGAAATTTCCAAGTTTAATCAATTCTATAGCATAAATCATAGATTTCATTAAGATCAAATCAGTGTTTTATGTAAATCTACTATTCAATTGCATAACATTGGCTCGAAAGCTTTGTTGCAATTTTGTGCCATGATAAATAGATATTTTATACGCACATTTATTACATGCTCAATTATATTGGTTATTGCAAGTTGCGAAACCATTAAAAATTCAAGTAGTCAAAAGAAAGGGGTTGCAATAGGAGCAACCAGTGGAGCAGTTTTGGGCGGCATAATTGGTAATAATGTTGGCAACAAGAATAATACTGCATTAGGAGCTATTCTTGGAGCAGCAATTGGTGGTGTTGCTGGAGGGGTGATTGGTAAAAAAATGGACAATCAAGCTGAAGCGATAAAAGCTGAAATTCCTGGAGCAATTGTTACAAGAGTAGGTGAAGGTATCAATGTTACGTTTAATGAAAATAATCCTGATGGATCTAAAATCGGTGTATTTTTTGACAATAATAAATACGATATTAATTCAAATTCGCAATTGGCAATTAATCGATTTAAGAAAAATTTTTATTGATTATCCAGATACGGATATATTAATAGAAGGCCATACAGACAATGTTGGATCTAAGTCTTACAACAATTCATTGTCTCAACGCAGGGCTCTTGCAGTAAGCACAGCATTAACTAATGAAGGAGTAAATTCGTCAAGGATTAAAACAAAATGGTATGGTGAAAGTCAACCCATTGTTGAAAATAACAGTGCTGAAAATCGCGCGTCAAACAGAAGGGTGGAATTTGTAATTACTGCAAATGAAAAAATGAAAGCAGCAGCTAAAAATGCAATCAACTAAATATTATTTAAGTGTTTTGTTAATTGTATTAGCAACTTTCTCCGCCCATCTTAAATGTGTTGTTCCTGAATAATGCAACTGGTCGTTAGCAATTGCCTGTATATTGTTTTTTTCGGCTCTTGTTTCATCGGTAATATTGATGAAATGGGTTTTAGCCTTTATTGCAGCATAAGAACATACACTGTTAAAGGCATCAATCTCCTTGCTTATTAAAAGCTGATCTTTTCCTTTTGCAAAAGGGGTGAATCCCCAATCTGGAATGGATAATACAATTACTTTATTGGGTAAATTTCCAGCTAAGTGAATGGCCTTTTGCAATAAGAAATCAACATCAGTTGTAAAGTCTGAAACTGAAAGGCCTCTGTACTGATTGTTAACACCAATTAATAAACTCACATAATCGTAATGATCATTTAGTTTGGTATGCAATAAATGTTCGGCCAATTCGGTACTAGTCCATCCAGTTTTAGCAATAATTTCTGGAGCATAAAAATGTTGTTTGGCATTTCTTAGTAGCTGAACAGTTTGATAAGGAAAACTCTCGTGTAAAGCAACAGATTCGCCAATTGTATAAGAATCTCCTAAAGCTAAATAACTGTTATGATGTACCATATTAAAAATTGTTTTTTATAATTTCATAAAAGCGATATACATCTTCGAAGCTGCAATAAAATGGAGCAGGGGCAACTCTTATAACGCCAGGTTCACGATAATCTACAATTACTCCACTTTCAATCAATTTATTGTGAATTGCTTTCCCATTGGTGTTAAAATACAAAGATAATTGAGCGCCTCTTTCCGATGGATTTGTAGGAGTGATGATTTCGAAAGAAATATTGGTTAATTGACACAATAGATATTCTAAATAGGATGTAAGTAACATGCTTTTATTTCTAAGTGCTTCAATTCCTATTTCATTATATAAACTTAGGGAAGCATTCAATGCTGTGGTATTAAATACTTGAGAAGTGCTGAGGTTCCAACCATTCGCATTGGCTTTTGGAATAAATCCTTTTTCCATTTTAAATCGTTCTTTTTCTTCGTTGCCCCACCAGCCTGCTAATCTTGGGGTGTTGATATTGCCGCTGTGCATTTCATGAACAAAGGCGCCACCAACAGCACCTGGCCCAGCATTTAAATATTTATAACTACACCATACAGCAAAATCTACTTTCCAATCATGTAATTGTAAAGGAATATTGCCAACTACATGGGCCAGATCAAATCCTGCAATTGCGCCAACTGCATGTGCTTTTTCGGTAATTGCTGAAAGGTCAAAAAATTGTCCTGTATAATAATTTATTCCACCAAACATAACCATTGCCAATGAATCTCCTGCAGCTTCAATTGCATCTAGTATATCTGATGTATGTAAAGTTTTTTCTCCTTCTTTGGGGGCTATTTCAATAATTGCATCTGTTGGATTTAGTCCAAAATGTTTTACCAAAGTTTCAATTGCATATTGATCGGATGGGAAAGCCCCGGCTTCCATCATTATCTTAAACCTAACTGCAGTTGGTTTGTAAAAGCTTAACATCATTAAATGTAGGTTCACTGTTAATGCGTTCATTACAGTTACCTCATCCTCCTTTGCTCCAATCATTGCTGCCAATGCGGGCTTGCATTGGTCTGGGTAGTAAAGCCATGGATTTTTTCCTCCAAAATAGCCACCAACAGCTATTGATTTCCAACTCTCTAATTCAGCTTCAATGTAAGAAGCTGCTTTTTTTGGTTGAAGACCTAATGAGTTTCCACAAAAATAAATAGCATTTTTGCCTTCGTGTTGGGGAAAATAAAATTGATCTTTATAATGAGCTAGGGGGTCATTTTTATCGGCTTCTATTGCAAAACTTTTAAGGGTGTTCATGTCTTTTAATGGGTTCAATTTAAATACAAGGTAAGAATATCCAAATAATCTGTTATTTTCATCCTAAATCTGCCAATTATGTTATTTTTAAGAATGTTCTTCATGTTTTTGTTTTGTTGTTCATTTATAGAAACAAATACAGCACAACAAACACCTGTTGCTAAAGCCAATTATGCGCTTGCTGCCCGTTTTTCTCCAAAAAAGGTTGAAAAAATGGTATTTAGTTTAAATGTAGACCCACATTGGTTAAAAAATTCGGATCGTTTTTGGTACATGTATGA
>CANGTR010000021.1 GCA_947456855.1 Sphingobacteriia bacterium
GTTGTTCGGAATATACCCGCAAACAAACCGATGAATTGACTGAATGGGTAAAGCGTCCTCAAATTGGCATGCAAGGTTTGGTATATATTAAATGCAATGCAGATGGTACTTATAAGAGTAGCGTAGATAAATTTTATACAGAAGATAAACTAAAAGCAATCGCAGATTCAGCTGGTGCTAAATCCGGGGATTTGGTATTGATTTTGGCAGGAAGAGAAGAGCGTACCCGTAAAGCGATATCCGATTTACGTTTAGAAATGGGAAAGCGATTGGGCTTGCGTAATGCAGACGAGTATAAATTATTGTGGGTGATGGATTTTCCACTTTTTGAATATGCCGAAGAAGACAATCGTTGGGTTGCACGTCATCATCCATTTACTTCACCTAAGCCCGATCATATTGAAGTGATGATCAACAATAATCCGTTGATTGAAAATGCAGATAAATATTTAGAACATCCTTATTCTAATATCAAAGCCAATGCCTATGATATGGTATTGAATGGCAATGAAATTGGAGGCGGATCTATCCGTATTTACCAACGCCCTTTACAGGAAAAAATGTTTGCGGCATTGGGAATGACTGAAGAAGAAGCCTTGCATAAATTTGGATTTTTACTAGGCGCTTTTGAATACGGTGCTCCGCCACATGGTGGTATTGCATTTGGCTTCGACAGACTTTGTTCTATTTTAGGTGGAAGTGAAAGTATCAGAGACTTTATTGCCTTCCCTAAAAACAACAGTGGTAGAGATGTGATGCTCGATGCACCTAGCGCCATCGACGATAAACAATTTGATGAATTGCAGATCAAATTGAATTTGAAATAAGTTGATTATTTGCTAAAAGCAAGTGGATATTTTTGGATGGCGCTATTGTAAAGTTCTTTTACAAAATCTCTATGTGCAAGCATGTTTACAAATAGTAACAATAGGATGAATGAAATGATAGCGTAATCGAAATAGTTGAATTGATTCAAATCAATTACTTTAGAAATTCTCGAAGACAAAGTAATTTGGATAATAACACTGGAGCTGATCAAACCATTTAATCTGTCCCCGGTATAAAGCATTGCTTTTATTTGGTGTTTAAAAAGTTTTGATGCTTTGATTGAATGAATTATTTCAAAAATAATTAAGCAAAAACCGATGGCTGATAATAGTGCTATTCGATGATAATCTTGAACAAACATTTTACCTATTAATAATATAGCAGCATATATGGATATGGTCATAGCTACTTTAGGAACCGTGAAATAAGAAAAGAATAATCTCCATTTTTGTTTTTTACATTGTTTATACACCATCTTTTCTCTGGTGGCTACTATATCTGCAAATCCCTTGATGCCAAAGCCTGCATACACTGAATCCAAAGCCTGCTCAAAATTCAATTTGGGATTATTGCTTATACGCTCTTCAATTGCAGCAGACAAATGGTCTGCCAATTCTATTTGAACATCATAATATTGAACATAGTGTTTTCTGCAAAAAGCAAAAAGACTTTCGTATTGTTCATCAGTAATCATCCCAAAGCAATTTTCGGATTAACAATATATTCCAAGCTTTGCATGAATGCCTTCATTTCTTCCATAGCAATTGACGTTTGTTTTTTGCCTGCCTTGGTTAAGCTATAGTATTTACGCATTCTGTTGCCAATCATCTCGGTTTCGGTTTCTACTATACCTTGTTCTTCTAATTTATGCAATAGCGGATAAAGTGCTCCTTCAGTAATATTGAGCTCACCTTTGGTAATGTCTTTAACCATTTGAGTCATTTGATAACCATACATTCTGCCATGGTCTTTCAATAATCGCAACAAGATGGGCTCCAGACATCCTTTGTATAAAGAAGATTTTTTCATGGAACAAATATACCTAATTTGTATATACATAAGAAAATTATGTATATTTTTGTTCTGTTACAAAGTCAATAAAGAAAATTTAATCGATAACTTTGCTGCCCAATAACGATAAATTGCAGCCTCTATGAATCAACTTACTGTTTTTAAACTAATCAGTTTTTTATTAGTACCTGTAGCACTGTTATTTGGCCTGATGAGTATAATTGTATTTATGATGGCATTGTCTGCTAACCCTGCATTGTTATTAATGGCTTTTGCAATGGCCTGTTTTGTAATGTATGTTTTTGCTTCTTTGTACTTTCTGATGTTTAGTATCAACAATCAACGCCCTTGTAAATCTTCCTTAAAAGATTGGATTAAAGTGAATGCATATGGTTCATTATTCATCAGTGTGCTTTTTTTAATGAATGCCTCTGCAGTTTTTTTTATCAATGATATCAATTTGCGTCAGATTATCAGTGAAATGATGGAACAACAACCAGCAATTTCAGGTAAAATAACACTGGATGTTTTTATTAAAATGTTCCGTGTGGTTGCAGGATTGATGTTTATTATAAGTGCCCTAACAATTACTCATATCCTAATGAATTTTAAACTTTTGAAACGTTACGATTATTTGTTTAGTAAATAGTTGGGATTGCTGGGTTTTTAAAAACTTGTTGAGCATGAATTTTCTAGTAAAATCTTTATAAACCTTTAATTAAGCTTGGTTTTTCTTAATTTGGCTGTCAATCCCTACTTTTGCGCAACTTCCCGAAAGGGTAACTTTAAAAAGATAATTATGGCAACAACATCCGACATCAGCCGTGGTCTGATATTAAAATTAGATGGAAGTTTATATTCTGTAGTAGAGTTTGGCGAAAACAAAACAGCCAGAGCCGCTGCTAAAGTTTGGGCTAAATTAAAAGGGGTAGACAATAAAAGGTCGATAGAGAAAACTTGGAATAGTGGAGAAAACATTTATCCTGTAAGAGTGGAGAAAAAAGCATTCCAGTACCTCTATAAAGATGAAAGTGGATACAATTTAATGAATAACGAAACCTTCGAGCAGATTGCATTAGGGGAGGAAATGATTGATGCACCTCAGTTTTTGATGGATGGCTCTGAAGTATTTGTTTTCATCAATACAGAAACCGAATTACCCATAGGGGCAGAACTTCCAGAAAAAATTGTAGTAAAAATTACCTACTGTGAGCCAGGTTTAAGAGGCGATACTGCAACTCGAGCATTAAAGGCTGCAACAATTGAAAATGGGGCAACCGTAATGGTGCCATTATTTGTGGATCAGGGTGAAAGTATTCGAGTGAATACAAAAACAGGAGAATATCTAGAAAGAGTAAAAGACTAATCAATTATCATTTAAGCATTTTTGGCCTGTTGTGTATAACTTCAGGCCTTTTTTAAAAAATATAAAAACAGCCCATTTTTAGTAAAAAAAGGCTATTTTGCCCTCCCAATCGACTAAAAACAACCGAATTTACCCCAAAAATTGCCATTTATGGACTTAAAGCAAATTCACGAATTAATTAAAATCATCAACAAAAGTAATATTGGCGAAATAAGTATCGAAGACAAAGATGGTAAGGTTACCATCAAACAAAAAGAGGAAGCCCCTATTACCGTTGCTGCACCAAGTCATCAAGTATTTACTACTCAGGCAGCTCCAGCACCAGCGCCTGTAGCTTCTGCACCAGCACCTGCCGCAGCTCCTGCAGCACCTGCACCAAAGGCAGATAACCTGATTACTGTAAAAAGCCCAATGATTGGAACTTTTTATAGAAGGGCAGCTCCAGATAAACCAATACTTGCTGAAGTTGGAACTGAAATAGCTCCAGGTAAAGTGGTTTGTATCATAGAAGCAATGAAGCTCTTTAATGAAATTGAAAGCGAAGTAAAAGGAACCATCGTAAAGGTATTGGTAGAAGATGCCAGTCCTGTAGAATACGATCAACCTTTGTTTTTGGTAGAACCTGCATAAATTCTAAACTAGTTCAATGTTTAAAAAAATATTAATTGCCAACAGGGGTGAAATTGCGCTACGCGTAATCAGAACCTGTAGAGAAATGGGTATTAAAACGGTTGCCGTTTACTCAACAGCAGATCGTGAAAGTTTGCATGTAAAGTTTGCTGATGAAGCCGTTTGTATAGGTAAACCACAAAGCGCCGATTCATACCTTAACATAGCTCATATTATGGCTGCAGCGGAAATCACCAATGCAGATGCCATTCACCCTGGGTATGGATTTTTAGCTGAGAATGCAAAATTCTCACAAATTTGTGCTGATCATGGAATAAAATTTATTGGTCCTACACCTGAGATGATCAATAAAATGGGAGATAAGATTACTGCCAAAGAAACCATGATTAGAGCAGGAGTGCCAGTAGTTCCGGGAGGTGAGGGTTTGTTGGAAAGTGTAGAACAAACAAAGCAATTGGCCAAAGAAGTTGGCTACCCCGTAATTTTAAAAGCAACTGCTGGTGGTGGTGGAAAAGGAATGCGTGTTGTTTGGGAAGAAAGTGAAATTGAAAAAGCCTATACTACCGCAAAAATGGAGGCGGCTGCTTCATTTAAAAATGACGGCATCTACATGGAAAAATTTGTAGAAGAGCCACGTCATATCGAAATTCAAATTGCAGGTGATCAATACGGAAATGTTTGTCATTTAAGTGAGCGTGATTGTTCTATACAACGCAGACACCAGAAATTAGTAGAAGAATCTCCGTCTCCATTTATGACACCAGAATTGCGTCAAAAAATGGGAGAAGCTGCTATTAAAGCCGCATCAGCAATTAATTATGAAAGTGTTGGTACCATTGAGTTTTTGGTAGACAAGCACCGTAATTTTTATTTCATGGAGATGAATACTCGTATACAAGTAGAGCATTGTGTTACGGAAGAAGTGGTGAGTTTTGATTTGATTAAAGAACAGATTAAAATTGCCATGGGTGAAAAGATTTCTGGTAGAAATTATGAACCAATGATGCATGCAATAGAATGCAGAATCAATGCGGAAGATCCTTACAATGATTTCAGACCTTCACCAGGGAAAATCACAACATTGTTTACGCCCGGTGGTCATGGTGTACGTGTTGATAGTCATGTATATGCTGGCTATGTAATTCCTCCTTATTACGATTCAATGATTGGCAAGTTAATTACTGTTGCTCAAACAAGAGAAGAAGCAATAGATACCATGTATCGTGCTTTAAGTGAATATGTGATTGAAGGAATTAAAACAACCATTCCTTTTCATTTACAATTAATGCAAAACGAAGATTTTAGAAAGGGTAATTTCACTACTAAGTTTTTGGAATCTTTCGTGATGAAATAATATTACAATTTTAAAAGAAATAAAATCATAAGGACTAGTAAGCATAAAAAATCCCGATTTATCGGGATTTTTTAATTTGGGAATGTATTGTACAATTAGATTCCACCGCCTCTTCCTTGGCGGTTTTTTCTCATCTCTTCATAAAATTCATTCACTGATTTAATTTGATCATCAGTTAATGGAATAGCTTTCATTTTCTTTGTTTTTTCATCATTTACTTCTTTCATTTTTTTTGCACGATCTTCTTCACTTAATTCACGCATACCTCTTGTTTCACCTTGTGACCATAATTGAATTTCTAAAACCTTATCACACTGAGCGTCAGTTAATTTGGTTTTTTCCATCATTTGAGGTTTAACTCTTTGTTTCATCATTTCCAACATTTGTGCTGGATCCATTTGTTGACCACCACCTGGAGGTTGAGCTATCAAAGATCCAAAAGCACAACAAATCGCAATTGTTAATAATCCAAATACTTTTTTCATATGTCTTGTTTTTATGTAAAACAAAATAGTGGATTTTTGAGGATCCACTATTTATTATCGGTAAAATTTAGGTTAAAGTCGGCACAAAGATTATCTAAGGAATAGCATCTCTCTGTATTTTGGTAAAGTCCAAGTTTCATCGTCTACCAACTGCTCTAATTTATCTACATGGTAACGAATTTCATCGAAAAAGGCTGATTTAACTTGGCTTTCATATGCTATGGCTTTGGTTCTTGTATTTTCGATATTGTTCACAATTTTTCTTGCTTCTACCATATCATGAACCTTGCTATGAATAATTTGAATATGTTCACTTACTTCTTTAAGAATGGATAGTTGACTTGCATAAGTAGTTTCCGATAATCCTGCGGCTTTTAAACCATTTACATTGGTTAATAATTGATTCTGGTATTTGATAGCAGCTGGTAATATATGGTTGATGGCTAAATCACCCATAATTCTCGCTTCAATTTGTACTTTCTTAATGTACTTTTCTAATTCAATTTCATGACGTGCTTCAAGCTCTGTATGCGAATAAACATTATTGGTTTCAAATAAGTGCTTGGCTTTATCTGTAACCATCGCATCTAAAGCAACTGGTGTAGTTTTTAAATTGGGCAATCCTCTTCTTGCTGCCTCATGATGCCATTCATCGCTATAGCCATCTCCTTCAAACAAAACTTTTTTACTTTCAACAATGTATTTCTGAATTACATGCATGATTGCAATTTCTTTCTTATCGCCTTTTTCAATTAAAGCGTCTACATCAATTTTGAATTTTCTCAAGGTATCTGCAACAATGGTGTTTAATACAGTCATTGATATTGCGCAGTTTGCCGAAGATCCAACCGCACGGAATTCAAATTTATTTCCTGTAAATGCAAAAGGAGAAGTTCTGTTACGATCGGTGTTGTCTAACATCAATTCTGGAATGCTGCGGTGTAAATCTAATTTTAAGATGGCTTCGTCTTGCTCATCAAATTTATGTCCAACCCTTGTTTCAACATCAGCTAAAACTTTTGCTAGATATTGCCCCACAAATACAGAAATAATTGCTGGTGGCGCTTCGTTGGCACCTAAACGATGATCGTTTGGAGCTGACGCAATTGCAGCTCGTAAAATATCTGCATAGTCATGAACTGCTTTGATGGCGTTTACAAAGAAAGTAAGGAACATTAAATTGGTCTTTGGCGTTTTGCCCGGTGCTAAAAGATTTACACCAGTATCAGTAGCCATACTCCAGTTATTGTGCTTACCACTTCCATTAATACCAGCAAATGGTTTTTCATGTAATAATACTACCAGCTTATGTCTTTTTGCAACTCGGCTCATTACATCCATCAACAATGTATTGTGGTCAACTGCAATATTTACTTCTTCAAAAATAGGAGCGCACTCAAATTGTGCAGGAGCAACTTCATTATGACGAGTACGTAACGGAATACCTAACTTATATGCCTCAGCTTCGTAGTCGCGCATAAAGGCATAAACTCTTTCAGGAATTGATCCAAAATAATGATCATCTAATTGCTGGCCTTTTGCAGGAGAAGCGCCAAATACGGTTCTTCCGCATTGAATTAAATCGGGTCGAGCAGTTGCCAATGCTTCGTCAATTACAAAGTATTCTTGTTCCCAACCCAACGTAGCGGTTACTTTGGTAACATTTTTATCAAAATAATTACAAACTTCTACTGCAGATTTATTTAATGATTCTAATGCTTTTAATAGTGGTGCTTTATAGTCTAATGATTCGCCAGTATAAGAAACGAAAATGGTTGGGATACATAAAGTTCTTCCATCACCAGTTTCTATAATAAAGGCTGGAGATGATGGATCCCATGCAGTGTATCCTCGGGCTTCAAAAGTTGCTCTCAATCCACCACTTGGAAATGAAGAAGCATCCGGTTCTTGTTGAATAAGTGCAGCGCCATCAAATTCTTCGATGGCTGTTCCATCACTTTTTAATGTAAAAAAACTATCGTGCTTTTCTGCGGTTGTACCAGTTAATGGTTGAAACCAATGCGTGTAGTGAGTAACGCCCTTGCTTTCTGCCCAAGCTCTAATTCCATTGGCTATCTGACTTGCTACAATGCGATCAATTTTTTTTCCACCACGGATACTAGTAATTAGACTTTTGTAAGCCTCATCACTTAAAAACTCCCTAGCAGTTTTTAGTGTAAATACACTTTCTCCAAAAATTCCGGTAATTTTTGTACTTGGTTTAGAGATTAATACATCATTTTCTTTGGAGATGTTGCTAATTGCATTGAATCTTAAAGACATAATTTTTTATTTTTCTTGCTCAAAATAAAGCTATTTACCTGAAACAATCAACATAATGAACCAATTAAGCTGATTTTGGGAATAAATAGGGTAAAAATATACACATATAATTTATCTTAATATAATTTGTAATTGATTTGACAAGGCAGTATAATAATTCATAAATCTTTATCCATCACCAAGTTATTTGTGCTGAATTGTATATTGTTTAAGGTAGATAAAGTTCCGATGTACAGCATGTCTTCTTTTGTACAATAAGCATCGTTTTATGCAGAACGATCATTGGTGCTTAATGCTGCAGATACTGCGCTTTCTGTGTTTGATCTTCTCTACTCAACAATTTCCCATATTGATCATTCCAATTGATGGTTGTTCTCAATTTTATAGGAATGGCAAAACTTCATATGGTCGGTTTAATGTACTTTCTTAACTTCGCTGCAATATGGAAATCACTGTCAAAACTGCTCAACAGCTCCGTTTAACTGCTGAAGAATTTGAGCTAATTCAACAAAAATTAAAGAGAATACCCAATTTCACAGAATTATGTGCTTTTAGTGGCATGTGGAGTGAACATTGTAGTTATAAAAATTCCATCAAATGGTTAAAAACCTTGCCTCGAAATGGTGGTAGAATGTTGGTTGCTGCAGGTGAGGAAAATGCGGGTTTGATGGATATGGGAAATGGTTTTGGTGTAGTGTTTAAAATAGAAAGCCATAATCACCCAAGTGCAATAGAACCATTTCAAGGAGCCGCTACAGGAGTTGGTGGAATTCAACGAGATATTTTTACCATGGGAGCAAGGCCCATTGCTTCATTAAATAGTTTGCGTTTTGGTAACTTGAAAGATAAAAAAACACAACATTTATTATCAGGTGTGGTGAAAGGTATTGGTCATTATGGAAATTGTTTTGGTGTGCCAACTGTTGGCGGAGAAGTATACTTTGAAGAATGTTATCATACCAACCCTTTAGTAAATGCAATGAGTGTTGGTATCATGAAGGCAGGGGATATGGTAAGTGCAACTGCAAAGGGCACTGGCAATCCTGTAATTTATGTTGGAAGTGCAACTGGAAAAGATGGTATTGGAGGCGCGAGTTTTGCAAGTGCAGATATCACCCATGATAGTGTTCAGGAACTACCTGCAGTTCAGGTGGGCGATCCATTTCAAGAAAAGAAATTATTAGAAGCTTGTTTAGAAGTATTAACAACTGGAGCAGTTGTAGGTATGCAGGATATGGGAGCTGCAGGAATTATTTGTAGTACTGCAGAGATGAGTGCAAAAGGAGAAGTTGGCATGCACATTGATTTAGAGAAAGTTCCAACAAGGCAGCAAAACATGAAAACTTGGGAACTGCTTTTAAGTGAAAGCCAAGAAAGAATGTTAATGGTGGTTGAAAAAGGAAGAGAAGCCGAAGTGGTTGCTGTGTTTGAAAAATGGGACTTAAGTGCGAGCACTATTGGTCATGTTACAGATGATGGGCTCTTGAAGTTTTATATGAATGGCGTACTCGAAGCTGAATTACCTGCTTATGAATTGGTATTGGGTGGCGGTGCACCTCAATATACCAGAGAATACAATGAGCCAGCTTATTTTGAAAAAATCAATGCTTTTAGTATTGCTGATGTTGAAGACATAACTGATGTTAAAGCAATAGCATCTTCGTTGATCGAATTACCCAATATAGCAAGTAAGCGCTGGGTATATACGCAATATGATAGTATGGTGGGTGCTGCAAATTGTAGCACCAATAATCCGAGTGATGCATCAATTGTTTTAGCAAAAGGAACTGGAAAGGCTTTGGCAATGACTGTAGATTGCAATAGTAAATACGTATTTGCTAATCCATATATTGGAGGAATGATAGCTGTTGCAGAAGCAGCAAGAAATATTGTTTGCAGTGGTGCAGAGCCAATAGGTGTTACCAATTGTTTGAATTTTGGAAATCCTTATGATCCAGAAGTTTATTTTCAATTTGTACATGCTGTTACAGGAATGGGCGATGCTTGTAAAAAATTCAATACTCCTGTAACTGGTGGAAATGTGAGTTTCTATAATCAAAATCCAGATGGTCCGGTATATCCAACCCCAACTATTGGAATGGTTGGTATATTGGACGATGTAAATGCAAAAATGACTTTGCATTTTAAAGAAGCAGGCGATTCGATTGTATTGTTAGGCCAGCAGCACAATGATATTGCGTCGAGTGAGTATTTACATAAGTTGAAAAAAGTACAATATTCACCTGCTCCTTATTTTAATTTGGATGAAGAATACAATACCCAACAATTGGTCTATGATCTGATTCAACAAAAGAAAATCAATGCTGCACATGATATTAGTGAGGGTGGGTTAATGATTACTTTATTGGAATGTGGGTTTGCAGGTAATAAAGGATTCAAAGTAGATCCTTCGATTGAAATTAGAAAAGATGCTTATTGGTTTGGAGAGGCACAAGGGCGTATAGTAGTTTCTGTAAAAACAAATGAATTAAATGCGCTAATGGATGCAGCAAAGGCAGCAGGAATTGCATGTTCATTGTTAGGAACAGTTACCGATGGAACAATTGAAGTAAGTGGAGAAGATTGGGGCAATATCAATCAATGGAAAGAGCAATACGATACTGCAATTGAAAAGATGATTCAATAAAAAAATGGATAAGGAAACGCAAATATTGGTTACAGGTGCTGCAGGATTTATAGGAAGCTGTATGGTTCAATATTTGAATGATCAAGGATTTAGTAAGTTGATTTTAGTTGATGATTTTGGCGTAGAAGAAAAAAGAAAAAACTGGGAATCAAAATTGTTTGATACGATTGTTGAAAGGTATAATTTATTCAATTGGCTGGATGAACAAAAACCCAAAATAGACATTGTAATTCATCTTGGGGCAAGAACAGATACTACCGAATTTGATTATGCAGTTCATGTAGCATTAAATCTTGAATATTCAAAATTGATCTGGCAATATTGCACAGACCATCAAGTGTCGCTAATATATGCTTTAAGTGCTGCCACTTACGGAGATGGAGCATTTGGATACAATGATGATCATTCATTAATCAACAAATTAATTCCGCTTAATCCTTATGGTGTAAGTAAAAATGAATTTGATAAATGGGCAATACAACAATTGAATCAGCCGCCTTTTTGGGCCGGATTAAAATTTTTCAATGTATATGGTCCCAACGAATCTCATAAAGAAAGAATGGCCAGTGTGATATGGCATTCTTTTAATCAAATTAAATTGAGCGGCTTGGTAAAATTATTCAAAAGTCATAAAGAAGGATACAAAGACGGAGAGCAGTTGCGCGATTTTATCTATGTTAAAGATGTACTGAAAGTAATTTTTTGGATGATGGGGCAAATGATCATTGTACCATCTAAAGCAGCCGATGGTGAAATTTCATCGCAATGGCGGACAACCTCTAATGGCATTTATAATTTAGGAACTGGCAAGGCTAGATCATTTATAGATTTAGTGCATGCAACCTTTGCTGGTATTGATCAAGAGCCTCATATTGAATTTATTGATATGCCCATCGATATTAGAGATAAGTACCAGTATTTTACCGAGGCCTCAATGCATAAATTACACAATGCAGGTTATCATGAGCCATTTTATTCTCTAGAATCTGGAGTTGATGATTATGTTCGAAATTATTTAGCAGTTTCAAAGCAATTTTAAATTGATCATTTATTACAAACACAAATGCATTTCGGCAAACCATAACAGGCATTAATCTAGTTTGTGTTTCAACCCAATAAACAAGTCTTACATTTTTGATCTTAAAAAGGCAATTGTTTTTACATGCGCATCTTCTGTAGCTTCTTTATTAAAACCAGGGTTGCTTGGATTTGCAAATCCATGGCCTGCTTCGTATTTATGAGTAGTTAATTTTTTTCCTACAACAGCCATATCTGCTTCAAATTTAGTAACCACTGCCGGTGAGGGGCTTTGGTCTTTGTTTCCAAAAAAGCCAACCACTTCGCAGTTGAGATTTTTTAGTTTTTCTAAGTTGTTTTCTGGTCTTCCATAATACATCACACATCCGGCAGCTTGTTTGCCAGCCAATAAACTGCTTTGTAAGCTCCACATTCCTCCAAAACACCATCCTATGGTAAAAATTTTAGCGTCTTCGCCAACATATGCAATAGCTCCTTTTACAATACTTTCTAATCTGGGTGTGGTAGCGGATCTCATAAAAACCATAGCGCTATCGGCCGTAGAAGCAACTTTTCCATCATACATATCTAAAGCCAAAACATTTACATTGCCTAATTCTGCAGCAAGCGCTTCCGCTTCTCTTTTTATATTGTCATTTAGGCCCCACCATTCTTGAATTACAAAAATCCAATGGTTGGTTTTTTTCTTGCTTTTAATCAAATAGCCACTTGCATCCTTGCCATCTGGGCTTTTAAAACCAATGCTGCTGCCTGTTTGGTTTTCTAGAATATAAGCTTTTGGATTTTCATGCAATGCTGCAAAACCAGGAGTATTTGCTTCAATTCTAAATTGTTCCCTGATATCACCGCTAAAACAAGATTCGTAACAATAGGCACTTAGTATTTTTGGAGCTGTCGTTTTATTGGTATTGGCCAAAAAAGCGGCTGTAGAAAACGCAGCTAGAACAATCAATAATATTTTTTTCATATGAATTCGTATAAGATTTACACGTTAAATTAACACTTTAAGCCAACTTAATTTTATTTCTTAATCACAATTTTTTGGATTTAGTTTTTTGCAGTAGGTTTGTATGACCTCAGAACTATTTCAATTCCTTTTTTCAAGGTCGTTTTGTTCTTATTTATAATGAATATGAAAATTCATTATAACGGTTCTATCAATTATTGTATGCTGGAAATACTGGTGTACATCTGTTGGTTGTTTATTATTTAATGGCGGATAAATTTTTTGTATGGCTAAGTATATTTTTGTTACTGGGGGGGTTACAAGTAGTTTAGGTAAAGGCATCATTGCAGCCTCTTTGGCAAAATTGTTACAAGCAAGAGGCCTGAAAGTAACTATTCAAAAATTCGATCCATATATTAATATAGATCCTGGAACGTTGAATCCATATGAACATGGAGAATGTTATGTTACAGAAGATGGCGCTGAAACCGATTTGGATTTAGGTCATTACGAGCGTTTTTTAAATATATATACTACACAGGCCAATAATGTTACTACTGGCAGAATTTATCAAACAGTTATCAATAAAGAAAGAGCAGGTGCATTTTTAGGAAAAACAGTGCAAGTTGTACCTCATATCACCGATGAAATTAAACATCGAATGTTGTTATTGGGTAAAGATGATAAGTACGATGTTGTTTTAACCGAAATTGGAGGAACAGTAGGTGATATTGAAAGTTTGCCTTTTATTGAAGCTGTTCGTCAATTACAATGGGAGTTACCTGAAGAAGATGTAATGGTAGTGCATCTTACACTTATTCCGTACTTAAAAGCAGCAAAAGAATTAAAAACAAAACCTACTCAGCACAGTGTTAAAATGTTGAGTGAAACTGGCGTACATCCTGATATATTGGTATGCAGAACCGAAGAGCCATTAAACAATGATATCAAAAGAAAAATTGCATTATTCTGTAATGTAAAACAAGAAGCAGTTATTGAAGCAATGGATGCAAGTACCATTTATGAAGTACCATTGTTGATGTTGAGAGAAAAGTTGGATTTGATTTGTTTGAAGAAAATGAATATCACCAATTATGCCGAGCCTAATTTGGATAAATGGAAGGTGTTTTTAGACAAATTAAAATATCCGAGAAGTAAGGTTACCATTGGTTTGATAGGGAAGTACATAGAATTACAAGATGCTTATAAATCAATTTTAGAAAGCTTTGTGCATGCTGGAGCGATGAACGAAGTGAAAGTGCAAGTAGTAAATGTGCATAGTGAATTTATCACACATGAAAATGTTGCTGAGAAATTACAAGGTTTTGATGGATTGTTGGTTGCTCCTGGTTTTGGGCATCGTGGTATTGAGGGTAAAATTATTGCTGTTAAATATGCGAGAGAAAATAACTTGCCTTTTTTTGGCATCTGCTTAGGAATGCAAATGGCAGTAATTGAATTTGGAAGAAATGTATTAGGATTAAATGAAGCTCATTCTACAGAAATGGATGCTAAAACGCAATATCCAGTTATCAATATGATGGAAGAGCAAAAGAAAATTAAAATGATGGGAGGTACCATGCGTTTAGGTGCTTATCCATGTGAAATCAAAGAGGGTAGTTTGGCCCATCAAATTTATGGCACAACATCCATAACCGAAAGGCATAGGCACCGTTTTGAGTTTAACAATGATTACTTAGAACAATATGAGGCAGCAGGAATGTTGGCAAGTGGGAAAAACAACGACACGGGGTTGGTTGAAATAATTGAATTGCCCAATCATCCATTTTTTATTGGTGTTCAATACCATCCAGAATTGAAAAGTACTGTTGAGAGCCCGGCTCCACTTTTCGTAGGATTTATTGATGCTGCAAAAAAATACAACGAACAAAAAAGTAATATGAAATCTTCTTCAATGAAAGATGCGATTATTTAACTGCATCATTCATTGTTGAAAGTTTAGCGTTATTTTCTCTGGCTGCAAAACAATCCAACCCATCAATAATCCCAGTAAAACCGAATCCACCATAGGAATCTTTTTCTTAAAGGGGGGGCACCACAACAGCATTTTTTCAGGAAGTTGAATAAAAATGGGTTGCTTGTTGGTTGGAAACTTGGGAAAAGAAACGATGAAATATTGATATATCGCTAAAATCGGCCCTTTTTTATAGCTTTTTTAAAGCCTTTCTAAGTTCTATTCACAATTGTCAATCCAAATACTACCTTTGCCGCTCAATAAAATGTAGTATGAAGACGGATAAAAATTCGGTCATTGGTTTTGTTTTACTAGGTGCATTGTTTATTCTTTATTTCTGGTACACCGGTCAGCAACAAAACGCTGTGCTTAAATTAAAGCAACAAGAAGAAGATTCATTGGCAAAAATTGCAGCAGCAAAGGTAAATGTACTTGATACAATTACTGCAAAAATAGATTCTTTAAAAAGAGATACTGCTGTTAGAAAAGCTACTGCAGGAAATTTTACCAATGCGGCTTTGGGAAATGAATCTTTTGTAACTATAGAGAATGAATTGATGTCGGCTACTTTTACCAATAAAGGAGCTCAGATTAAAAAAATTGTGTTGAAAAATTACAAGGATGGCAATGGCAATCCTGTAGTATTGGCCGATAATAATGTTATTAGCTATACACTTAATACGGCTCCCGGACAATCGGCTAGTTCGGAAACCTTGTTTTTTAATACTGGTACAGTAGAAAAACAAGCCGATAATAGCCAGTTGATTAAGTTTACCATTGATGCAGCCAATGGACAACATGTAGAACATCAATTTATAGTAAAGCCCAATAGCTTTTTGATTGATTGGAAATTACTAATGAATGGGGCAGACCAATTATTAACCAATGGTGCATTAAATCTTAACTGGAATGTGGCTACTAGGCAGATGGAGCGCACAGCAGTATATGAGCGTCAAGTGTCTAATATTTGTTTTTCAGAAGGAAATGAATTTGATTATATCTCTTCAAAGCAAGAACACAATTTTGAGAAACCTATTCAATGGGTTTCGATAGTTCAACAGTTTTTTAATAATACATTAATTGCTGGCAATAGTTTTACAAGTGGTAACATTAAATGGGAAAGAAAAACAGATACAACAAATGATTTGGCAACCAGCTCCACTTCTTTGCAAATGAAACTACAGCCAGCAGCTTCTCTTACTATTCCATTTCAATTTTATATTGGCCCAAGCGACTATCAACTCCTGAGTAAACAAGCTCCAGAAATGGATAAAATTGTCAACTTAGGTAGAGATATGTATTCCTTTGTTCGCCCCATTAATAAATACATTATCATGAATGTATTTGATTTTTTTGCTGGTTTTGTAAAAAATTATGGTTGGGTAGTTTTATTGCTTACCCTATTTATCAGACTGGTTACTGCCCCACTAACCTATAGTAGTTACCTGAGTGGAGCAAAAATGAAGGCAATGAAGCCAGAATTAGATACGCTGAAGAAAAAATTTGGGGATGATCAGCAAGGTTTTGCAATGGAACAAATGAAATTATTCCGCGAGGCAGGCGTAAACCCACTTGGAGGTTGTATTCCAGCACTATTACAGATTCCTATTTTCTTTGCTTTGTACAGTTTCTTTAATTCCAATATTGCACTAAGAGGACAGGAGTTTTTATGGAGTAAGGATCTATCTTCTTATGACTCTATAGCTACTTTGCCATTTATGATTCCTGCATTTGGCAATCATATTAGCTTGTTTACAATTACGGCTGTAATAACCAGTTTCTTGATTTCAATATATAATATGAGTATGACTCCTACTCAGGATAATCCTGCGTTGAAGTATATGCCATATATTTTTCCTTTCATGTTGTTGTTCATTTTTAATAGCCTTCCTTCTGCTTTAACTTGGTATTATACTGTTTCTAATATTATTACTTTGGCATTACAGTTTGTTATTCAGAACTACATCATCGATCATGATAAGATTTTGGCTAAAATAGACCAAAAACGAAAAACGCCAAAGACCAAGAGTAAATGGCAGGAACGATATGAGCAAATGATGGAAAGTCAAAAAAAGCTACAAGATTTAAAAACAAAAACCAACAAGAAATAAACAAAACCAAAAACCCTTCTTTGATGAAGGGTTTTTGGTTTAAATTTATTGTATGAAAATTTGGACAGTTATATTGTTAAGTTTATTTGCACAATCAATTGTTTGTGCACAAACAAGGGTTGTTGCAGAATGTACTGTCAATTATTCCATTCAAATAAAAGGCGATGAAAAAATGGATAATGAAACTGCCGCATTGTTAAAGTCGAGTAGTAAAATAGTGTACATCAAAGGCAATGATAGCAGGGTTGATTTGTTGAGTACTACTTTTTTACAAACCTTGATCTATGATAAATCAACAGGAACTGCAGTGATTATGCGCGAATTGGGTGCTAATAAGTTTATGACCAAATTAGACAATAAGGCTTGGGCAAATCAAAATAGTAAATACACTGGCATGGTGATTACTTATCTGGATGAAGTCAAGCAGATTCTCGGCTATGAATGTAAAAAGGCCATACTCCAATTAAACGATGGAAATACTTTCTCTGTATACTATGCCACAGCAATTACTCCATCTGTAAGAGAATTTGAGTTTCAATTTAAAGATATTCCAGGCTTTGTTTTAGAATACGAAACGGTAGAAGGGAAAGGAGAGAAAATAACCTTTACAGCTACTAAAATCAACTTGAATCCAGTGCCAGCCTCAAAATTTGATATACCAACCAGTGGATATCGCTTACTCAATTAATGACTGCTAGGAGTGGGTGTTTTGAATTTTGGAACTTTCACTTTGAACTTATAAGGATAAATATAAGTAGTGTTTCCATTATCATACTGCAACATGCTGTTAATCTCCAAACCTTGAAAATTTGGCGTGGCATTTGGAATGTTAATGCCTTTGTATTGTAAGCTTGACTTGATGGCATTAAGGGTTAATCCCTTTTTTGTATAGTTGTGCAAACTGCGCAAAGAGTATTTGCTACTGCGTGTTTTATCATCTACAATGCCAGTGAATGAAAGGGCTGCATAAGACAATTGCATACTCATTAGGAGCAGCGCAGCCAGGGCTATTTTTTTATATGTAAACCATTTCTTCACCATGCAAAATTAGCGATTATTTGGAATATGGTATTTTTTATTTTTATTAACATTCGATTAAAAACGTTAATAATCATTTAAATGAGACAAAAAGGACTAAAAAGTTCATTGAATTAACCTAAATTAGAATAACCATTAGGCATATGCGAGAAAATCCCTACCGCGAAGACCGTGAAGAAATGAAGGAACTAATCAATCAGTACCTTAACTTAAAGCATGGCAAATCTCATAGTTTCTTGGAAGAAGACGCCTTTGAGCGTATAATCGATTACTACGATGATAAAGACGATGTAGCTGAAGCCATGGAAGCTGCTGAAATTGCTTTAGAGCAATTTCCTTATTCATCTAATCTAATGATTAAAAAAGCCGATTTATTATTGGCTACTAGAAAATACCAAGAAGCGTTAGATATTTTAGAAACCGCTGGCTTATACGATAGTAGCGATTTGAATTTATACATTTTAAAAACGGATGCTTATTTAGCTTTGGATCAACAATCTAAAGCGGTTGAATTGTTGGAATCTGCATTGGGCTTATTCAAGGGCGATGAAAGATTGGACTTATTGTTTGAATTGGCAGATGTTTACGATGATTACGAAGAATTTGATAAGGTATTTGATTGTTTAAAAATGATTTTAGAAGAAGAGCCAAGTAATGAAGAAGCTTTGTATAAAATTTGCTTCTGGACAGATTTTACCGGAAGAAATGAAGAAAGCATTCGTTTGCATCAACAAATTATAGAAGAATATCCATTCAATGAATTGGCTTGGTTCAATTTAGCAGCAGCTTATCAAGGAATTAAATTGTATGAAAAATCCATTGATGCTTATCAATATGCCGTAGCAATAGATGAGAAATTTGATTATGCCTATAGAAATATGGGAGATGCTTTCTTGCGATTGAGAAAATACAAAGAGGCAATTGAGGTGTTAGAAAAAGTATTGGAATTAACAAGGCCTGAAGATGTGATTTACGAGGCCATTGGTCATTGTTACCACCGAATGGGAAAAAATGCCCAGGCAAGATTCAATTATAAAAAAGCTGTTCATTTAAATCCGGATGACAGTAAACTTCACTATAAGATTGCGGTTACCTATATGTTAGAAGAGCAATGGTCTAGTGCTAGCAAACAATTAGAATTTGCCATGCGTATTCATAGATCCATACCAGAGTATAACTTGGCAATGGGAGAATGTAAGATGAACTTGAATAAGTTTAAGGAAGCGATTCAATATTTTGGAACAGTAGTTCGTCATAAACCCAAAAATGCATCTGGTTGGGAAGCTTTAATTCGTTGTTTGTTAAAGGCTGAATTCTTTGATGAAGCGTTTGATCAATCTATGAATGCCCTTAAAGCAACTGATGCAAAACCAATCTTCTATTTTTATGCAAGTACTACTTTGTTTGTGCTCGGAAAAAGTAAAGAAGCTTTGTTGCAATTAGAAGAGGGAATGAGTAAAGCCCCAAAATTACTCAAGAAATTTATCGAATTAAATCCTTCAATTTTACAAAATAATCAGGTAGTAGACATTATTGCTAGATGCAAAAAAAGCAAGAAGATTTAGCATTTTTTTAGTACCCTTTCATGCTGTTTAAAAAGCTATTTCGATCGTTTTGCGTACCTTCGCCGCTGATCAAATCGAATTTATGAATTTCAATCTTACTCAAATTCCTGAACGAACCAAACAGCCCCGTAATTATGGTTTAACCATGGTGATGGATAAAGGGCTAAGCATCAACCAAGTAAAGGATTTCATGAGTGTTGCAGGGCCACATGTAGATATTGTGAAATTGGGTTTTGGAACCTCTTTTGTAACCCCCAATCTTAGAGAAAAAATTACTTTATACCAATCGTATAATATTCCTATTTATTTTGGAGGAACTTTGTTTGAAGCCTTTTTAATTAGGAATCAATTTGATGATTATGTGGCAATGTGTAAAGATTATGGGATTGATTATATTGAAGTAAGCGATGGTTCAATCACCATTCCTCATGCAGAGAAATGCGGATATATAGAAAAGCTTACAAAACATGCAACTGTTTTAAGTGAAGTAGGAAGCAAAGACGCTGCGCATATTATTCCACCTTATAAATGGATTGAATTGATGCGCGCAGAGTTAGAAGCAGGATCTTCTTATGTTATTGCAGAAGCAAGGGAAGCTGGGAATGTAGGTATTTATAGAGGAAGTGGTGAGGTTCGTGAAGGATTGGTGCAAGAGATTCTTACTCAAATTCCTGCAGAAAAAATTCTTTGGGAAGCACCTCAAAAAGCACAACAATTGTATTTCTTGGAATTAATAGGATGCAATGTAAATCTTGGCAATATTGCACCCAATGAAGTAATTCCATTGGAAGCAATGAGAATTGGTTTGCGGGGTGATACTTTTGAATTGTACCTAGATAAAAAATAATTATGCGAACATATGGTTTAATCGGTTATCCGCTTACACATTCGTTTTCGCAACAATATTTCACCCATAAATTTATTGAACTCGGCATCAATGATGCCGAGTATTTTAATTTTTCCATTCCATCAATTAACGATTTAAATGGAATTATTGCTGCTCATCCAAATCTCTGCGGATTCAATATCACCATCCCGTATAAAAAAAAGGTACTAACTTTTTTAACTGATGCGGATCAGACAGTTCAAGAATTAGGCGCATGTAATTGCGTTCATATTCAAGATGGAAAATTGAAAGGATACAATACCGATGTGATTGGTTTTGAACATTCTTTAAGCCCTTATTTAAAAAGTCATCATCAAAAAGCATTGATATTGGGTACAGGAGGTGCAGCAGCGGCTGTAGCTTATGTGTTACAAAAACACAAAATCGATTTTCGATATGTTTCTAGGCATGCGGATGCATCCAATCTTAGCTATGAGCAATTGAATGCTTCAATTATTCAAGCGCATACGTTGATTATCAATACATCTCCAGTTGGGCAATATCCCAATCTCCATGAGTACCCTGCTTTGCCATATGAGCATCTTGGAAGCAGTCATCATTTATTTGATTTGATTTATAATCCAACAGAAACAGCTTTTCTGCAAAAAGGAAAAGCGCAAGGTGCAACCATTCAAAATGGGTATGAAATGCTGGTATTACAGGCAGAAGCAAGTTGGAAGATTTGGAATGGCTTTTCAGCTGAGTAATTTGATCAATTCCTCGGAAACAGGTACTTTCTTTTTGTTGGCATAATCATACAAAAGCATTCCAGTTTTTGCCCTTGATGCTAAAATGGACTTGCCTTCTTGTATTAATTCTATTTTATAGTAAAAATCAAAACCCATTTTATCAAAATCAACAGCTACAACAGATACTATAATCGAATCAGCATAATTGAGCTCTTTTTTATATTCAATCAATGCATCCACCATGATTAATCCATGGCCATCAATATTGAGTTCTTCCTGACCTCTAGATCGAAGAAACTGTTGACGTGCTTCTTGTAAAATAGATAAGATGGCATCATTCCCAACATGACCTCCATAATTCAGATCGCTTAAGCGAATTGTAAGTGGAGTGCTAAATGAAAAATTATCAGGTAGCGTAACTTTTAATCTGTTCATTGAATGTTTTTCAAAAATGTGACTAATTGTGCAATGGCTTTTTTTCTATGGCTAAAACTATTTTTTTCTTCCATACTCATTGAGGCAAATGTTTTATTTGATCCTGCTGGTATAAAGATTGGGTCGTAGCCAAAGCCTTCTTCCCCATATTGAATATCGGTAATTTGACCTTTGCAAATGCCTTCAAAAAAATATTCTTGATTATTCCATATCAATGATATGACTGTTCTGAACTGAGCACTTCGATTGGTTTTGCCACTTAAATTGTTCAATAGCAAATTGATATTTTCTTGAAAACTTCTTCCATCTCCCGCATAACGAGCACTTTTTACACCTGGTTCTCCATTCAATGCTTCCACCTCTAATCCAGTATCTTCGCTAAAACAGTTTTCTTTTGTTAATGCATGTATTACGGATGATTTTTCACTGGCATTCTCTTTCAATGTTATGTGAGGCTCTGGAATGTCTATTTCAATTCCTGCGTCAGCTAAAGAAACGATATCAATAGAAGATCCTACTACCGATTTTATTTCTTTTACTTTATTGAAATTATTGGTTGCAAAAATGAGTTTCGGAATTTGCATTTGTGGTTAATTATAATTCGAAAATGGTTTTTAAACTTACCCACAGTTTTGTTTTGGCTAGTTTAGCTTCGGTTGAGTCGCCATCAATTTCTGAAATAGCAGGTGCCATCAAAAAAGTACATCCTCCATATTTTTGTATTTGATAATCTGGAACAGTGAATGGCAGGGATATTGTTTGGGCTTTCACATTAAATAGAATACAAGTTTTTGGCAATAATGTTGTTTTGATCAATTCAAAATTGCTTGGGGATTGCGCTATATTAACTACAGCAATATCTCCCATATTCAATTTACAAGCACCTAATATTTTGGTTAGAAACTGCAAACTTTTTTCAGTTAAATAAACAGCATCTGGTTCGTTTACTAAAACCGTGATATGTTTTCCATTATTGCCCAAAAACCATTTTTCAGGTAAACCTTTTTGGGTAATATTTTCTTTTGCCCGGATATTATTATCTTCTTCAGTTATTGTTATTAATTCCTTTTCTAAACTGTTGTTATTCTGTTTAACCTCCTCATTTTTATCATTATTGGTCTCAATAAGCACCAAACTACTCGGAAATAGATCTGCTAATATGAAATTGGGTAATGTTTTGTTCATTTTTTGACCTTTTAAAATAATAACAAGTGTTAGTTTTTATTTTTTTTGTTTATTTGCATCAAATATAAAACTATGAGCGCAGTGATCGACATAAACATTACCCCGGTTAGCAAAACAAGAGTGAATAACCAGTCTTTAGAGAATATTGCATTTGGGCATGTTTTTACCGACCACATGTTAGTAGCCAATTTTGCTAATGGCGAATGGCAAAGTATAGAAATCAAACCTTATCAGCCAATTTCTTTTGAACCCTCAATGGCTGCCATACATTATGGTCAATCTATTTTTGAAGGAGTTAAAGCATACAAACATCCGGATGGAGAAGTATATATTTCTAGGCCTTATGATAATTTCAAAAGATTCAATAAATCTGCTGAAAGAATGCAAATGCCTACCATTCCTGAAGAAATTTTCATTGATGGTATGAAAGCCTTGATTGAATTGGATAAGCATTGGGTTCCTTCATTCAAAGATCACTCGTTGTACATAAGACCATTTATGTTTGCTACAGATGCGGTGTTGGGAGTAAAGCCATCAGAGACCTATAGTTTCATCATCATTTTAAGCCCTACAGGGCCTTATTACAGTGAGCCTATGCGTATTTATGTGGAAGAAAAATATACAAGGGCGGTAACAGGAGGAGTTGGATTTTCTAAGAATGCCGGTAATTATGGAGCAAGCATGTATCCTACAGCCAAAGCCCGTGAATTGGGTTATGACCAAGTTTTGTGGACAGATGCATTTGAGCATAAATATTTGCAAGAAGTAGGAATGATGAATGTATTTTTTGTAATCAACAACATTGCAGTAACACCATCGTTAGAAGAAGGAACCATATTGGATGGAATTACCCGATCTAGTGCTTTGCAGCTTTTACAAGACATGGGCATTGGTGTAGCTGAGCGAAAAATTAGTATCGACGAATTAATGGATGCACATAAAGCTGGGTTAGTATCAGAAGTGTTTGGCTCAGGAACTGCTGCCACAATTTCTTTGATCAAGGAATTGAAGTACAAAGATTATGTAATGCATTTTGATACAAAATCTTGGACCATTGCTCCTGCCTTAAAAAATAGATTGGACGCAATTCGCACCGGACAAACACCAGACCTTCATGGTTGGATGGTTAAAATTTAGATCGATTGCCTGCTTATCAGTTGCAACGCCCCGGATTATTCGGGGCGTTTTTTTATTGTTTGATAAAATTAAGGGAACGTTGATGTTCGCCACTGATTACTTGAACAATATAAGTTCCTGCATTTAATTCGGCTACTGGAATTTGTATTGTTCCAGCTTGAATATTACCAACATTGATTGATTTTATCAATACTCCAGCATTAGAAAAAATCTGAATACTGGTGTTTGCTGCGATGGACGATTTGATGCCTACCGAAAGCTCATTCAGTACCGGGTTGGGAAATATTTTAACTGTTAAATAATGGATTAACCGATTGATATTTCCTTTTGGAATGAGTTGACTTATTTCGAATCTGTTTTTATTTTTTATTGAATCTGGGTCTATTGCGAAGGCATAAATACTGTCTTTCTGTAATGGCAAGTATTGATTGGTTAATCGATCATGTAAAACCAATTTATTATCTGTTGGTAAAAAGGCCTGATTGATTTTTAAATAAAAAGATTGATTTGTATTAGATACTAATTGAATAGGTACAACGGTATTGTTGTTAATTCTTCTGGCATCTACCGATAATATTTGTTGATCTGTACTTGTGCTGAACAAATTAACATCTGGATTTTGAAGCTTAATTGCATCAGTAGAGTCTAATCCATTTCTACTCGATCCATGATCTATCAAAACAAATTGATCCCAAAATACATTGCCGGAGTAGAGCCCAATTGTAACATGGTATTGGTTGTTGGCTGAATAAGAGATTGTGTTGCTATTGTTCCATGTATTGGTTTTACTTTCTTCTGCAATAACAATCGTGTTTAAATCTGTATTACGCACTTCAGCAATAAATGCTTCAAATGGGTTGAGGGTATATTGTTGAGTTGAAGGTATTGCAGTATAACCGCCATTCATACCTTGTTTTGGATTCCAAATCCAAAAATGATTGCCTACCATCGATCCTTTAGAAACAGCATTTAATTGTATAGGACTCACAAATGGGTTGGCAATTATATTTAATCCATTATTGCCCAATTTATAAAGGTTGATTTCTTGTAATCCATGATTAAGGATCCCTTTGAATTCGGATTTTAATGATGCAGTTGCATTGTCGGATGCTATATGGAGTTGAATTCCTTGATATGGTTTCCATAGATTGTTTTCGGAAGAGGTATTTAAATTAAATGCTTGCCAGTTCTTCAATAAATGCGTACTGTCTTGATTGTTTGATTGAGTTTGATAATAAAGATTTGGCGTCAAGCTGATTTGATTGATTGAAATAGACTGATTAAAAGGATGCCCTATTAAATATTTGCCATTTTTATAAGTTGTAAAATTTTGTTCTACAGTAACGATACCATTGATGGCGGTGCCATTGGCAGATGGACCTACCATGGCTTTGTGAGCCAGTGTTAATTGATTGTTGGTGAAAAGAGTTCCTTTCGAAAGCGTTAATAGTTTAGTTATAATAATGTGTTTGTTAATATTTACACCTGCAGGGTTGTTGATTTGCAATATTCCAATTCTGTTGTTTTCAAAAATAGTACCATTCAATATTTGTTGATTGCTTCCGTTCATTGCAATCGTTCCATTTAATGCATTTATGGCAACAGAATCAGTTGAAATTTGATCAGTTATACTCAATACAGCATTTACTATAATACTTGCTCCTTTATGGATGGTTAGATTTCTAACTGAAACAGCGTTGGTAATAATTGGAGTATAGATGGTGCCTGTAGGTATTACTGCATCTGCAGTGTCGGCAGGAATGGTATTGCCACACCAATTGCCAGGGTTATTCCAATCAGTACTTGTTTTTCCTGTCCATTGGCTATTTTTTGCAATCAAAATTCGAACTGTATTTGAAACAGTACTACATCCGTTTAAAGTTATTTTTCTTCTCCACCAACTTGGTTTACTTTGAGCCACTGGTTGATAATCCATCTCATTATTTTTACCAATCGCTGCCATAAATCCTGTACTATCAGCCACAGTGCTTTGTTCCCATAAATAAACAGCTGCACTGTCTTTGATTGATTTACTAGATCCTGAAATCAAAGCCGGAATAGAACCATTGCAAATTTCTTGATTGGGGCTAATCCAATTAGTAGATTCTACCGCTATAAAATTAAATTTGATTTTTTTTAGTACTGTATTAATGCCATCTGATAAACTAAAAGTTGCTGAATCTATACCCTTGAATGTTTCCCGGTTTTCTACAAAGAAATCAACAGGCTGAATACTTGAGGCAGTGCTACTTTGTTGATAAATAGTTTTGTTGATCAACACCGATTTTGGTGCATCTTCCAATTGCCAAGTTAAGATTTCATTGATCTCTTTGTTATTTGCTTTTAGCAATTCATTGATACTTTGTTTAACACCAGATGCACAAATTATAACACTTGTGTCTTTCGAATTGCTGAATTCTGGCGCTATGGCATCTATTTTAATATGTTGAATTGAAGCTGATTGAATGATTAATGATGCTGGATTTCCAGCAATGTCTTTAATCAATAAGTTTTTAGCAGAAAAGGAAGAAGCAATTCTAATTCCATCTTTGTCTATTTCACCTGGTTGAATGATATATTGAAATTGCAACGAAGTGCTATTGTTGCCAGTATTGTAAACAATATTTTTTACTCTACTGCCAATTGTAACAGGAATAAAATTAGAAGGAGTATTTGCATCTAGTAAAACAGGCTCATTAAATTGGATGACTAACTTCAGTGTATCACCGGCTCTTAGCAAGGTATCTGAAATGCTATTGAATCCTAGCTGGATAGGTTTGTTAAAATCAATCGGATCATTGTTTTCTTCGATGGGTAAATTATAAGGATCCGTTTTATTACCTAAGCTGTCTTGCAATATGATTGATACTGGAATCGGATCTTTTGCTTGAATATCATTTCCATTGAGGGGAAGAATAAAATACGAACGATAGGTAGAATCGGTTTCTTTTTTAATTGGTTGTATCGGATAATTATTAATATTTCCTTGTACCAATTGGATGGCTGTTTTTTCTGGTTTGATTTGGATGAGTATGGGAATGGTATCGCCCCCTTTCATTAATTGATTGGGTATAGAAATTTTTTGAATGGTTGGTCCAATTTTATCAATCCATTGTGTATCGATATCAAAATAAGGAAGCCCTTGTAATCCTGGAATAAGATTGTTGTTATTGATAATGCCTAATTGCATATAACCTTCTCCCTTCCCTGAATAAACTTTGATAGTGTAATCATTGCCGGCACCTGTTACGGCTACCATTTTTGTTTCGCTAAGACCATTGGATTTTAATTCAAAATTACTCGTGCTTAATCCGGTTAAGTTTCCGCCTAATTTTATGGCATATTGAATGGTATCGGCATTGGTAGGGTTATTGGATAAACTTTGAATGTTGTTAATGTTTATTGGATTAGGTGTATTGTATTTTGCAGAAAAATTAAATTGATCGATGGCCATAGCATCGTCACTACCTGTTTCATCTGCATCATCCCACCTGATTAATAATTGTTCTCCATTTTTCCAATCAATATTTTGCAATGTGTGATGGATGTTCATTTGATTTTCGGGGAGATGGCCATTGAGTGTTGCAACGCTAGTATTTGTTTGAACAGACTCAAAATTCAGCAATGGCTCATCCGTTAAACCAGGTTGATCAATAGAAGAGAAAGAGCCCGTTTTATACCTGCATTTCCAAGTGTTTTTATTTCCAGAGCCACCCCTTCTAAATTGCTTGGCTATCAATGAAATGGATGCTGTATTCAAATTCGTTCCGGTGGAATTGGTTAAAATAATTCCAACTGCATAAATACCTGTACTCGAAGCCAGACTTCCCAATGCTCGATCCGTTGAATTTGATACACCAAAGCTATAGCTGCCACTTGCAGTGCCTGAACCTGTTCCTACTAAAAAATTGGCATTTAACCCGCTCCCTGAAATCATCATCAACTGCCAACCAATTAAATTATTTCCGTTTATAGGACTTGTATTTAGTGCAATGGGTCCTTTTCCTGTTAGCGAAAAACTCCCTGAAGCAGGCAATCCGTCAAAATTTTGTGTATAAACAGTGTTTTGGGTACTGTAATTTATTCCAACCAAAGATTGACTCAGCGCCATTGGGGAATAGGCAAGAAGGCCCAGTAGAAGGGCATAGAAAGGCAGTTTCATAGGGTATTGAACTACTGCGGGGTTACAAAATCAAAATAAAAGTAGATTTTTCAACTATCCAAGAAGGGGTATTAAATTGGGTTATAAAACGTGTTTGGCAAAGGAATTTCTACTTTTTTATTAAAACATTTTGGATTGTCGTTTTTGGCCATTACCTTTGCCGTCCGAAATTTTAAATGGTTTATAATGCCTACAATACAGCAATTAGTTAGAAAAGGCCGCGAAATAATCAGGGCTAAGAGTAAGTCAAGAGCTTTGGATGCATGTCCTCAGCGTCGTGGTGTTTGTACCCGTGTGTACACTACCACTCCAAAAAAACCAAACTCAGCCCTACGTAAAGTGGCTAAAGTGCGTTTAACCAATAAGATTGAGGTTATCGCGTACATTCCTGGAGAAGGGCATAATCTACAAGAGCACTCTATCGTATTAATACGTGGTGGTCGTGTAAAGGATTTACCAGGAGTACGTTACCATATTGTTCGTGGAAGCTTGGATACTGCAGGTGTTAAAGACCGTAAGCAGAGCCGTTCTAAATATGGTACCAAGAAGGAAAAAGCAAAAAAATAATTCATTCATCATCTAAGCTGAGTAAAGTTTTAATACTTGAAGAATGTCAGCTTAACTTAAAAATTAAACAATGCGTAAAGCACAAGCCAAAAAATTACCCTTAGCTCCAGACGGTCGTTTCAACGACAAATTGGTTACTCGTTTCATCAACAATTTGATGTGGGACGGTAAAAAAAGCACTGCAATCAATATTTTCTATGATGCAGTAGATAAAGTATCAAAAACAACTGGTGAAGATGGATACGAGCTTTGGAAAAAGGCAATTGCCAATGTAACTCCAGCTGTAGAAGTTAGAAGCCGTAGAATCGGTGGTGCAACTTTCCAGATCCCTGCCGAAGTTCGTGCAGATCGTAAAATTTCTTTGAGCATGAAGTGGTTAATCCGCTACAGCCGCGAAAGAAATGGTAGAACAATGGCCGATAAATTATCCAATGAGATCATGGCAGCTGCAAAAGGTGAAGGTGCTGCTTTCAAAAAGAAAGAAGATACCCATCGTATGGCAGAAGCAAACAAAGCTTTCTCTCACTTTAAAGTTTAATCAACTTAGTATATCCAAACTAACAGTTTATATAGGGTCCCGAGTAATCGGGACTTTTTTTTGGCAAGAGTTTTCCCCAACAAAATTAAATCTTCAACAACTCTTTGTAGAAAGTAGATAATGTGTACCTTTGCCGCCTCTAAAAAATAAGAACTCTTTATGGCTGACTTGAAATTTCAAAGAAACTTTGGTATTGCCGCACATATTGATGCTGGTAAAACCACCACCACTGAGCGTATCCTGCGTTATACAGGTATGATTCATAAGATTGGTGAAGTACATGATGGTGCTGCTACAACCGACTGGATGGAGCAAGAAAAAGAAAGAGGTATTACCATTACTTCAGCAGCTGTAAGCTGTCAGTGGAAATTTCCTACCAATAAAGGAACTGCTGATGCAAACACTAAATCTTACTATTTTAATATCATCGATACTCCAGGTCACGTGGATTTTACTGTTGAGGTAGAACGTTCTATGCGTGTATTGGATGGTTTGATCGCTTTGTTTTCTGCGGTAGATGGAGTTGAACCTCAGTCTGAAACTGTATGGCGTCAAGCAAACCGTTATAAAGTACCACGTATTGGTTTTGTAAACAAAATGGATCGCGCAGGTGCTGATTTCTTAATGGTAGTAAACCAAGTTAAAGAAATGTTGGGTGCTAAGGCTGTGCCTTTGCAATTACCAATTGGTGCTGAAGATAATTTTACTGGTGTGGTAGATTTAATTAAGATGAAAGGAATCATCTGGCATATGGAAACTGAAGGAATGACTTTCGACGAAATTCCTGTACCAGAAGATATGGTAGAAGACGTTAATTTCTGGAGACAGAATTTGATTGAAGCTGTAGCAGAATACGATGATAAATTGATGGAGAAATTCTTCGATAATCCAGATACTATTTCTGAAGATGAAGTACACGAAGCAATTCGTAAAGCTTGTATCGATTTAAGTATCGTTCCGATGATGTGTGGTTCTTCATTTAAAAACAAAGGGGTACAAACTGCTTTAGATGCAGTATGTCGTTACCTACCTTCTCCAATCGATTTGGAAGATACAGTAGGTACTGATCCTGATACTGGTGAAACCATTACTCGTAAGCCAGATGCAAAAGCACCTTTTGCTGCATTGGCTTTCAAAATCATGACTGATCCTTTCGTTGGACGTTTGGCATTCTTCCGTTGTTATTCTGGTCATTTAGATGCAGGTTCTTATGTATTGAATGTTAGAAGCGGAAAGAAAGAGCGTATCAGCCGTATCATGAAAATGTTTGCAAATAAGCAAAACCCAATCGATTTTATCGAAGCTGGTGATATTGCAGCAGCAGTTGGTTTTAAAGAAATTAAAACTGGAGATACATTGTGTGATGAAAAGCATCCAATTACATTGGAAAACATGTTCATCCCAGAACCAGTTATTGCGATTGCTGTTGAGCCTAAAACTCAAGCAGACGTTGATAAAATGGGTATGGCCATTGCAAAATTAGTAGAAGAAGATCCTACATTGCGTGTAAATACCGATGAAGATACAGGTCAAACAATTCTTCGCGGAATGGGTGAATTGCACTTAGAGATCATCATTGATCGTATGCGTAGAGAATTTAAAGTAGAAGTTAACCAAGGAGCTCCTCAGGTTGCATATAAAGAAGCATTCGGAACTAAAATTGAACACAGAGAAGTATTGAAAAAACAATCTGGTGGTCGTGGTAAGTTTGCTGATATTCAATTTGAGATCGGGCCTGCAGATGAAGAGTGGATGAAAACAAATGAAGGAAAACATTTCCAATTTGTGAATGATTTATTTGGTGGATCTATCCCTAAAGAATTTGTTCCTGCCATTCAGAAAGGTTTTGAAACATCAATGACTACAGGTGTTTTAGCAGGTTATCCTGTAAACAATATGAAAGTGCGTGTATTCGACGGAAGCTACCATGATGTGGATTCTGATGCAATGAGTTTTGAATTATGTGCCAAAGGCGGATTCCGTGAAGCTGGCCGTAAAGCGAAACCAACATTGTTGGAGCCAATCATGAAAGTGGAAGTGTTAACACCTGATCAATACATGGGAGATGTTACTGGAGACTTGAACCGTCGTAGAGGAATGTTAGAGGGAATGGACAGTCGTGCAAACCTTCAAGTTATCAAAGCGAAAGTTCCATTGAGTGAAATGTTTGGTTATGTAACCCAATTGCGTTCATTGAGTTCTGGTCGTGCAACTTCAACCATGGAATTCTCTCACTATTCTCCTGCACCAAACAACGTTGCTGAAGAGATCATTGCTAAGAGCAAGGGCAAGGTGAAAATTGAGGACTGATTATAAGATTGATCATAAGAATTTCTAAGTATAGTAAAACGCTTCTCTTTCAGTGAA
>CANGTR010000022.1 GCA_947456855.1 Sphingobacteriia bacterium
GATAAACTGAAATGGTAAACTTCCTCATATTTCTAAGTAGAATGGCGCGTAATTTTAAGTATCAAAAGTTCAAATACTCCAAAAAACGCGGTTATAAATGATTGATTTAAACTTTTTTATGATTTAGAGAACGCGTACTTTTAAGTGTTGTGCGAAATATTTAATCAATCATAAAAACTAATTTAATGTTTCAAGATTCTAATCTTACGTTCATTTTTGGAACAGCAGTTGCTATTGCATCAATCATATTATTAATTTCATCTTATTTAAGTAAATATGGAAAAGGGACTAATGAATTAAATAAATTAATCAATCACTTTATAATTTCTACATTTCTTTTTGCATGCCTAATTGTGGTTTTATATTTTACTCTCCCCTCTACACCTGTTTTAAAGTCATTTGACTTTCCTAAAGATGTTGCAGAAATCAAGACAGAAAAACAGATTTTACACCTTTTCCAACAGTATAATAAAGCAATAGTAAGGACCACAGAAGTTGTACATTGGTTTTTATTTTCCTTTGTTTGGTGGTTTTTGGCTAATCTGATTCTTATAGTTTGGCGGTTCAAAAAATATGCTAAGATAACTTTCGATAAATAATTTGCATTTTGAATAATATCAACTTCATATAAGTTATTAATCTTTAGAGTTAATCAATAAAATATTCTATTCTCAATGCTAATTAAATCTATAGACTTATTAAGGTAAATCAATCCTATAGTTTTTTTACTGTATTTAAATGGGTCATAATACTTCGCCCAACAAAAGGATTTGCGCAATTTGGGCATCCGCTTTTGGCCCATCATCTTTTGGTATTGCTAATCAACTTCAGTAATTTGGCTTTAGCTAATCACGTCTTTAGTGGCCAAGCCAGCAGTTGGATCACCCATTATCCAAACTGCGCAAAGCCCTGGACGTTAGTGGTAATTTTTTAAGAATCTCAAGTTCCAAAAGAAACTTATATTTGTATATTCATTAGTAAGTGACCACAAGAGAAAACATATTAACCATTTTAAGAAATCATAAACTCCAGTTTTCTAAATTCGGAGTTTCTAGTATTGGGCTCTTTGGATCTTACCTTAGGAATGAACAATCATCCAAAAGTGACATAGACTTTTTGGTAGACTTCGAACCTGAACAAGAGAATTTTGATAATTACATGGCTGTTTATGATATTTTTGAAACCCTTTTCAAAAATGAAAAAATTGAAATTGTCACAAAAAATGGCTTGAGTAAATACATAGGTCCAAAAATCTTAAATGAAGTAATGTATGTCTAAAGAACCGATTGAATTCTTGAAACATATTGCAGATGAATGCACCTATTTACTCTCAATTAGTAAAGAGTTATCGAAAGACTCTTTTCTTGATGATGAAACTCTAAAGAGAGCTGTTGTAAGAAGTTTGGAGATTGTTGGAGAAGCAACGAAGAAAATCCCTGCTGATTTCAAAGTCAAATGGAGCTCTATCCAATGGAAAAATATGGCTGGAATGAGAGACCGACTAATCCATGATTATATAGGCGTAAACTACTCTATTGTTTGGGACGTACTTATCAATAAAATTCCTGAATTAAATTCTCAAATACAGGAAGTGTTAAGTGCTGAATAAAACTACCACTAACATAAGGCTTTGCGCAATTTAGGCTTCCGACTTTAGCCATTCATCTTTTGGTATTGCTAATCAACTTCAGTAATTTGGCTTTAGCTAATCGCGTTCCCGCCTTTCGGGATGGCCAAGCCAGCAGTAGGATCACAGATTATCCAAACTGCGCAAAGCCTGGGACGTTATAGACAAGCGTAGTAGACGACACAACCGACAACATACAGAAATTTACAAAATGGGATTTTTTAAAAATATATTCGGTAAAAAGACAGAGAAAGTTGAACTGACTAAGCAGAAATTAACCGAATACATTATTGACATTGACCCAAATTCAAATTCCTTCTCGACAGCATTCAAAGACTTTTACAAAAATCACTTCATTGACGCTTATGGACTTGCAAGACGTGAAGTCAACACCTATTTCTTTAACGCAATGACAACAGAAGAAAAAGAGATTGCAAAACGATTAATACGACAAAATCTAAAACTTCGACAAGCTCATTTGTATAGAGCTGCCGGAATGTTGCAAGATAAGGAAGCATTGACAATTTTATATGACCAATTTCAAAAAAATACTGACCTCAGTTGGCTATTGACAATAGGACAAGCAATTTGGAAACTGAACGGTGATGACTTGTATCCAAAACTTTTGCGACAATTAAAAGACCACACTTCCGACACAATGCGAGAAGCACATTTTGACCAAGTGACGGACTTGAAAAATGAAGAAAGTATAGAAATACTGTTTGAGTATTTAACAGACAAAAGCGGACTTGTAAAATCTATGACAGTATCAAAGCTTAATTATATCTTGGCAGGACAGTATGAACAAAAGCCAAAGTTCGACAGAGATTACTTTTTGAGTAAACGAAACGACAAAGAATTTAAAAGTGAATTGGTGGAGAAACTTAAAAACTTAACTGAATGACAAGAACGTCAGCCTATAACAGCCGTTTTGCAAAAGCGGGGGTTTCGTGCTTCTATGACAGTGAAGTGCTTAATTCAATCTTTGTGCATCTAATGAAGTTTAGTGCTAAAAATCCCCGCTTTTGCAAAGCGGCAAAACGTTATAGGCAAGTCATTTTGGTTATTTAACTATTATACGTATGTTTGTAAAAATCACACGTATTATGACAACTAAACTCACTCTCACAGTTGAGAAAGAAGTTATTGAGCGGGCAAAGTCCTATGCGAAGGATTCTGGAAGAAGCCTTTCTGAACTTATTGAACAATACCTTGAGACAATAACTCAAGAAAATAACACTCAACCCATTTCCCCAAGGTTAAAAAAATTAATTGGTGCAGTTAAATTACCGAAGGACTTCGATGAAAAGAAGGAACTACAAAATTATTTGGAGAAAAAACACTTATGAAAAAAATTTTCGTTGACACTAATATTTTGGTGGATCTGTTAGCCGATCGAAAGCCATTCAGCAAATATGCTGTTGAAATATTCAACGCATCTGAAAATAAGAAAGTAAAACTTTTTACTTCATCTCATTCTATAGCAACAACCTATTATTTATTAAAGAAGTTTATTGATGATAGCTCTCTTCGCAAAACTCTTTTAGGTTTAATAGAATATATGACAATAATTCCTGTTGACACAGAAGTACTTACAAAAGGCTTAAGATCAAAGCAAAAGGATTTTGAAGATTCTATACAGATTTATTGTGCATCAACTATTGAGAAAATCGACTGTATAGTAACTCGAAATGTAAAAGATTTTAAAGGCTGTGAAATACTTGTTTTGACACCAGATGAACTATGTTCTAGACTCTAGTTGGCCTGCCTATAACAATAGGCTTTGCACAATTTGGGCTTTAACCTTTGGCCCTTCAACTTTTGGTATTGCTAATCAACTTCAGTAATTTGGCTTTAGCTAATCGCGTTCCCGCCTTGCGGGATGGCCAAGCCAGCAGTAGGATCATAGAATTTCCAAACTGCGCAAAGCCTGGGACGTTAATAGAAATGCTATCACATTTAGTCTACACTTTCAAGAGGCTAAAATTAAATTTCCCATTTCGGGAACTTTCCATATTTTTGCTCAAACTCTAATAAGTTGAGAATTATAGCTAAAAAAACTTTACGAGATTTTTGGGAGGAGCATCCTGACAGTGAACAACAACTAAAATCATGGTATCAGGAAACTTCAAACGCAGAATGGACTGGTCCAACAAAAATCAAAATTGACTATCCCAGTGCAAGTTTTTTAGCAGATAATAGAGTGGTTTTTAACATTAAGGGGAATCATTATAGGCTAATCGTAAAAATCAATTACGACTATCAATTGGTTTGGATACGATTTATTGGAACACATGCAGAGTATGATAAGATAAATGCTAAAACAATTTAAAATGAACATTAAGCCAATTAAGACAAAAAAAGATTACGAGCAAGCACTCGAAAGGCTTGAGGTAATTTTTGATGCAAAAAAAGGAACTCCAAAGGGTGACGAGTTAGAAATATTGAGCATGTTAATTGACAATTATGAAAAAGAGAAATTTCCTATAGGCTTCCCTGACCCGGTTGAAGCAATTAAATTTCGGATGGAACAACTAGGTTACAACCAAACCGATTTAGCAAATGTGGTTGGACTAAAAAGCAGGGCTAGCGAAATTCTTAATCGTAAACGAAAGTTATCCCTCGAAATGATCAGACAAATACATGACAGGTTAAATATACCTACAGAGGTTTTAATACAAGCATATTAATAAACGCACTTCTGCTAACATAAGGCTTTGCGCAATTTGGGCTTCCTTCTTTGGCCTATCATCTTTTGGTATTGCTAATCAACTGTAGTAATTTGGCTTTAGCTAATCGCGTTCCCGCATTTCGGGATGGCCAAGCCAGCAGCGGGAACAATCCTTCCCCACCCTGCGTAAAGCCCCAAACCGTTAGCTGGGATTTTTGAAAAACTCACCCATTTTTTGGATAATTACCAAATATTGGTAACTTTATGGCAAATAAATTCTAATGGGAAGGAACACATCAGTCTCACTTGGCGACCACTTTGAAACATTTGTTGATAAGAGAGTCATAGAAGGAAGGTTTAAAAATGCAAGTGAAGTAATTAGAGCAGGACTTCGATTACTTGAAGAGGAAGAGGACAAACTACTCGTATTGCGCAAAGCAATTAAAGATGGCATCGATAGTGGTGTTGCAAAAGACTTTAATCCAAAAAAACATTTGATATTTTTAAAAAATCGAAAGAAAAATAATGGCTAAATTTCAACTGACAAATAAAGCTGTTGAAGATTTAGCAAACATATGGGATTATACTTTTGAAGTTTGGTCGGAAGAGCAAGCTGACAAATATTACAATTACTTATTTGATTGTTTCCAAAATCTTTCCGACAAACCAAAACTTAGTAGAACTTATTCTGATGTGACAGATTATCTAATTGGATATCGAGCTACACAACACATAATCTTTTTTCGAAAAATTAACCCAACTACTATTGAGATAGTCAGAGTGCTGCATTCCAGAATGGACTTGAAGAACCGCATTTCGGAATAAAACTACCACTAACATAAGGCTTTGCTCAATTCGGGCTTCGCCCATAGGCTATTTATCTTTTGGTAAGTAGACTGGAATGACTATTAACCTAATTCCAATCATATTCATAACTGATAATTCTCATTTTTTATAACTGAGCAATAAAGGAGATTTATAAACTAAAAATCTTCTATTATGAAAAAAATACTTGCTCCAACTGATTTTTCAGGTAATTCTAAAAGTGGGATTCGTTTTGCTATTCAATGGGCTGCTCAGCAAAAAGTAGAATTGGTCTTCATACATGTGCTCCATATATTGAGACCAACTATATGGAGTGATTCGTACTTCGAAAAATATGCAGTACAGGAAGAAAAAAATTGCAGTATAAAATTTAAGCAATTTATAGCTGCTATATACAGTGATATGAACCTAAAGCCTGGCAAACATTCTTTTGTAATTATTCATGGGATAAGTGCTGATATTACGATTCTGGATTATTGCAAGAAAAACAAGTATATTGATTATATCTGCATCAGCACACGGGGAGCAGGAAAATTTAAAAAAATATTTGGCACCAATACCGGTAACTTGATTACAAAATCAGCGGTGCCAGTACTTGCTGTTCCCAAAAAATATAAAGTTGCTGATATAAAAAATGTATTGTACGCAGCAGATTTTCGTAATTATTCAGAAGAAATAAATAGGGTTGTTGATTTTGCACTGCCACTTAAAGCTACTATTGAAGTATTGCACTTTACTTGGCCGGATGAAATTACTTTTGATGAAAAAACCATCGAATCCGCATTTAAAAAACAATATAAATATGGCCTAAAGATACATTTTGAAAAAAATGATGCCGTTCAATCGCTAATTCAAAATCTACAAAATCAAATCAGGATAAGAAAGCCATCCGTTGTAACAATGTTTACAAATCAGCAAAGAACTTTCTTTCAGAAACTTTTCCTTTCGAGCAAAGCAGAGGAATTGTCTTTTCAGGCAAAAGTACCTTTATTGGTTTTCAATAAGCTTCAAAATAAATAATAAAAAACTGTATTGATGCACTGGCATAAATTAAACATACCTGAAACTTTTGAATTACTGGGTACGAAGCAACAAGGGTTATCTACTATTGAATCAGAAGAAAAATTATTGCAATATGGACCCAACGAATTACAGGAAGGTAAAAAGAAAAGTATAGGTCTTATGCTGCTGGCGCAATTTAAAGATGTGATGATTTTGATTTTGCTGGCTGCCGCTGTTATAGCAGGAATTGTTGGCGACTTTACTGACAGCGTTGTTATCCTCATCATTGTTTTATTAAATGCCTTCCTGGGTTTCTTTCAGGAATACCGTGCAGAAAAAGCAATGCAGGCTTTAAAGCAAATGGCTATTACACAAGCCAGAGTGCTGCGTGATGGAAACGTTATAGACCTGCCTGCTACTGCATTAGTGCCTGGCGATATTGTGATGTTAGAAGCTGGAAATGCAGTGCCCTCAGATTTACGGATTATTGAATCGAAAAATTTAAAAATTGAAGAAGCCGCATTAACCGGTGAATCGAACGCAGTAGATAAAATTATTGATTCACTGAAAACAGAAGATTTGTCAATTGGCGATAAAAAGAATATGGCCTTTAAAGGTACGTTTGTAACTTATGGCAGGGGTACAGGCGTAGTAATTGCTACAGGGATGCAAACAGAGTTAGGTCGTATTGCCAAAATGTTGCAGGAAGATGAAACGCTTACACCATTACAACAGCGCATGATATCATTTGGAAAAAAACTTTCAGTAATGGTGTTGCTGTTATGCATTCTGTTTTTTATTGCCGGTTGGTTAAGAGGTGAGGATATTTCTAAGATGATACTCACCAGTATTTCACTAGCTGTTGCTGCTATTCCAGAAGCCTTACCTGCCGTTATCACTATATCCCTGGCATTGGCTGCAAGGAGAATGATTAAATTCAACAGCCTTATCAGAAAATTACCGGCAGTAGAAACACTCGGCTCTGTAACATATATCTGCACAGATAAAACAGGCACCTTAACAAAAAACAAAATGCATGTGGAAGAGCTGTTTGTAAACGGGCAGTTCCATGAACGAAATCAGTTATCAACTATTAAGGAAGCCGAACCCGTTATTTTATTGTTACATGCAATTGCCTTAAACAATGACGCTGTTGAAGACAATGAGAAAAATTTAAAAGGTGACAGTACAGAAATTGCTTTAATGGAAGTGGCAAGAGAACAAAATATTCAACCTAATGCATGGAAACGGGTAGCTGAAATTGCTTTTGATTCTGACAGGAAATTGATGACGACTTTTCATGAACATGAAAATAAAATCATTTCCTTTACCAAAGGAGCACCCGATATTTTACTGTTACGATGTGTAGATGTGGATCTGCCTTTACTGCAAAAACAAGTAGATTTTATGGCATCTAAAGGTCAGCGGGTACTGGGTTTTGGTTTTCGCTATTGGGATTCTTTACCCGAAACCCCAGAGCTTACAATCCATGAAACCGGTTTGCATTTTCTAGGTTTGATCAGTATTATAGACCCCCCACGGGAAGAAGTATCTGAAGCAGTGGCTCAATGCAAAACAGCAGGTATTGTACCAGTAATGATAACAGGTGACCATCCGCTTACAGCAAAGGCCATTGCACAACGTATTGGAATTTTAAATAGCGAAAAGGATTTCGTAATCACCGGACAGGAACTGGCCTCATTAGATGATGAAAGTTTCTTAAGAAAAGTAGAAAATATAAAAGTATATGCCCGTGTATCGCCCGAACAAAAATTGAAAATTGTAAAAACACTGCAACAGAAAGGCCATTATGTAGCTATGACCGGAGATGGTGTGAACGATGCTCCATCTTTAAAAAGAGCCAATATTGGTATCGCAATGGGAATAACCGGCACAGATGTTTCTAAAGAAGCAGCTCACATGATTTTACTGGATGATAATTTTTCTACCATTGTAAAAGCAGTAAAGGAAGGAAGAAGAATTTATGATAACATCCTGAAGTTTATCAAATACATGATGACCACCAACTCTGGCGAGTTATGGACCTTATTACTCGGCCCCGTCATTGGCTTACCTGTTGCTCTTTTACCCATACATATTTTGTGGATAAACTTAGTTTCAGATGGTTTGCCTGCCATTGCATTATCTTATGAGAAAGCAGAAAAAGATATTATGAGCCGGCCACCCCGGCCACCGCAACAAAGTGTGTTTGCCAATGGCAGGGGATTGCGCATGATATGGGTAGGTATGTTTATTGCAGGTATTACCTTGTCGCTGCAGGGATGGGCTATTAACCACGGACTGCATTGGCAAACAATTGTTTTTAATGTTTTATGCTTGAGCCAACTCGGTCATGTTATGGCTATTCGTTCAGAAAATCAATCATTATTTAGTATAGGAATATTCTCCAATAAGCAGCTAATAGGTGCCGTTTTGTTAGCTCTATTGCTGCAATTTGCCATCACCTATATATCATTTTTACAACCCATTTTTAAAACAGAAGCATTAACGCTAAATGAATTTTTTTTAGTAGGTGCTGCTTCTTCATTGGTGTTTTTTGCAGTAGAGATAGAAAAAATAATATCAAGAAGAATGCCTGTAAAGAATTAATGCAAAAATAATTTAAATGCTATCACATGTACTCTACACTATTTGAACTTCTATCTTTGCCCATTATCTTTGTTAAGTCTAACCCCCAAAAATTTATTATATAATAAACAAATATGAATATCAGATTCCAACTTACATTGTTTTTGCTTGTTACAGTATGCTATTTTGCAAATGCGCAGCAAAAGAAACCAAATATTGTTTTCATTCTTGCCGATAATCTCGGCTACGGTGAAATTGGTTGCTATGGTGGTGGTGCTACACGCGGTGCGCCAACACCACGCATTGACAAACTGGCAACAGAAGGCATTCGTTTAACAAATATGAATATGGAAACCCAATGCACGCCAAGTCGCTCTAGTTTAATGACTGGCCGTTTTGCCATACGTTCGGGTACTTATGCTGTTCCTTTTGGTGGAGTTCCAGATGGATTGACTCAATGGGAAATCACAATTGGTGAAGCATTGTCAGATGCAGGTTATGCAACTGGGTATTATGGAAAGTGGCATCTCGGTAGTCACGACGGAAGACTTCCTAATGACCAAGGTTTTGATGAGTGGTATGGAATACCACGCACTACTGATGAGGCGCTTTGGTCAACATCTGTAGGATACTCCCCCAATATAGTGCCCTTAGAAAAAATAATGGAGGGGAAAAAAGGAGAAAAAAGCCGCGAACTTAAAGACTATAACGTAGAACAGCGTAGACTTATCGATGCTGAAATTACACAACGTTCTGTTTCATTTATTGAAAAACAATCCAAATTGGGTAAGCCATTCTTTACTTATATTTCTCTTACTCAACCTCATCTTCCATCTATTCCTAACCCTTCTTTTAGTGGTAAAACAGGAAATGGCGACTGGGCTGATATGCTTACAGAAATGGATTATAATGTGGGTAGAATTATAGATGCAATTGATAAAGCTGGTGTTAAAGAAAATACCATTTTCGTTTTCACAAGCGATAATGGCCCTGAATACTTCAAGCCATGGGATGGTTGGGCCGGGCCATGGCGTGGACAATATTTCACAGCATTAGAAGGAGGTATACGGGTGCCTTTTATTATGCGTTGGCCAGGAAAAATAAAATCCAATGTTGTAAGTAATGAAATTGTACATGGTGTAGATATGTTTGCAACACTCACTTCATTCGGAAGTGCAAAAATTCCGATTGACCGTCCCTTTGATAGCAAAGACCAATCAGATTTCTTTTTAGGCAAGAATAATCAATCAAATAGGGAAGGTTTTCCGATATGGTGCAGCAATATCTTGATGGCTGTAAAATGGCAAAATTGGAAAATGCATTTTTACAGACAGAATGATATGTTTGATCCTCCTGTAAAAAATCCTATTCCAGTGATATTTAACTTATTTACTGACCCTCGCGAAGAAAAACCAACACCTGATTCATGGGTTGTACATCCTATTTTAAAAATGGTTGGAGAGTTTAACCAAAGTTTAGTCAAATTCCCAGTAATACCAATGGGAACACCAGACCCCTATATTCCACAGAAGCAGTAAAAAAATAAATTAACTCATAAATCAACAATAGCCAGCGGGTAATATCTGTTCGACTTTGTGGAAGAGCAACAAATAGATTCCCTTCTGTTTGTTTGCTGATGATCTTCACAAATAGTTTCAATTGAAAGCATTGAAATTTAAACATTAGTTAATTTAAAGTGTTATCGTAATAATTAAAAGGATAATAATGGTAACGCAAATTGAAAAAATTAAAAAGGCAATTGAACCCTTAAGACAAGAGATTATTAACCATAAAGTTTATTCAGCAATTAAAGACATAGAAGACTTAAAGGTTTTTATGCAATACCATGTATACGCTGTTTGGGATTTTATGTCTTTATTAAAAACATTGCAAAAAAACTTAACCTGTACATCAGTTCCTTGGTTTCCCAAAGGAACCGCAGACACAAGATATCTTATTAACGAAATTGTTGTGGGTGAAGAATCAGACGTAGACCTAAATGGCATCCGAAAAAGCCATTTTGAATTATATTTAGATGCAATGAAACAATGTGGCGCAGATGCCACTAAAATTGAGGTTTTTACAGATATTTTAAAAAATACGGGCAATTTTAACCTTGCTTATTCGTCTTCTGAAACTCCTAAAGAAGCAATCGATTTTGTTGATTTTACTTTCAAAGTTATTGAAAGCGGTAAAGATTATTTACAATCAGCTGTTTTCACTTTTGGACGCGAAGACCTAATTCCGGGTATGTTTATTTCTATAATCAATGAAATGCACAAAAAATTTCCTGATGATATTTCTATTTTTAAATACTATATCGAAAGGCATATTGAAGTTGATGGAGACCACCATAGCCATCTAGCTATACAAATGACATCCAGCCTTTGTAAAGACAATGAAGATTATTGGAAAGAAGCAGAAGAATCAGTTGTCCATTCATTAAAGCAAAGAATTGAGTTGTGGAACGGTGTATACCGACAGTTGACGGAAAGGACTACTATTAACGGTAGCTATTAGAAATCAGTGGCACGGTTGTGCATTAAGCCCTGTGCTTATTAGAAAGCTCATAATGGTAGACATTCTTGCATATCTCAATTGCCAAATGGGCTTTCCATCAGTTTTATTTTGCTAACTTCATTGGCTAAATAGTATACAATATGAGTACCTTGTTAGAACAACTTAAATCTATGCGCCAATATTTTAATTCAGGCGTTACAAAGCCATATGCGTATAGAAAAAATCAACTACTTACTTTAAAAAAAGCAGTTGAAGAAAATGAGCAAGCAATTTATGATGCATTGCATACCGATTTAAAAAAGAGTAAAGAGGAGAGCTGGGTTACCGAGAATGGATTTTTTATGACCGAACTAAAAGATATTTTGTCTAATTTAAAAAATTGGATGGAGCCTCAAGCGGTGCCAACCAATCTATTAAATCTTCCATCAAGCAGTAAAATTGTTCAAGAACCGCTAGGTGTTGTTTTGGTGATAGGGCCTTGGAATTATCCATTTCAATTATTATTCACTCCTTTAATGGGAGCGATTGCAGCTGGTAATTGTGTAGTATTAAAACCGAGTGAATTTGCACCAGCAACTGCAGCTATTATGCAAAAAATTGTAGAAGCATGTTTTACTCCTGAACAAGTTTTGTATGTTACTGGTGATGGGGCAACAGTTATTCCGGAGATGATGGATCATTTTAGTTTTGATCATGTTTTTTATACTGGCAGTACTTCTGTAGGAAAGATCATTTATAAAATGGCTGCCGATAAATTAACGCCTGTGACTTTAGAGCTTGGAGGTAAGAGCCCCTGTGTAGTAGAAGCCGATGCCAATATATCGGTAGCTGCAAAAAGAATTGCCATGCCCAAATATTCCAATGCTGGTCAGATGTGCGTAGCTCCAGATTATGTATTGGTGCATGAAAGTAAAAAAACAGCTTTGATCACAGAGTTAAAAAAAGCTATCCCAGCAATGTATGGAACCGACCCTGCAAATACAGATGGATACGGAAGAATCATCAATGAAAAACAATTCAACAGAATTATTAGTTATTTATCAGACGGAACAATTGTTTATGGTGGTAAATATGATGCAGCTAATTTATTTATTGAGCCTACCATATTAGATGGAGTGAATGTTGATTCAAAAATTATGAAAGAAGAAATTTTTGGTCCTATTCTTCCAATACTAACTTTCAATACTATGGAAGAAGCCAAAGCCATTATTGCCCACAATCCCAATCCATTGGCATTTTATATTTTTACTTCTTCTAGTGAAAAAGAAAAGGCTTGGATCGAAGCAATACCTGCAGGTGGTGTTTGTGTGAATGCAGCTAGTGTTCATTTAATGAATCCGCATCTTCCCTTTGGGGGAAGGGGTTTCAGTGGCACAGGCGCTTATCATGGAAAATACAGTTTTGATACTTTTAGTCATAAAAAATCGGTGATGAAATCTCCTACTTGGTTTGATCCTGCATTAAAATATCCGCCATTCAACGGCAAACTGAAATTATTGAAGTGGATGGTGGGATAACTACGATCAATGGCAACTACCTTATGAAAAAATTCATTTTTTTATTATTCGCTTTACTAATTATTGCAATTGTATTTGTAAAACAAAAAAACATGACTTGGAGACAATCAATCTTAAAAGCAATTTATCCATTGATTATGTTGAAAGGAAAAATTGTAGGCAACGATAAAGCAATAAAACTCAACACAGAAACAGTGCAGCCAACTAATTCGTTTTATAACTTATCGGCAGTTAAGAATAATGGGGATACGCTTCATTTTGAAACGCTCAAAGGGAAAAAAGTACTCATTGTAAATACTGCAAGTGATTGCGGCTATACAGGGCAATACGAACAATTAGAACAATTGCATAAAAAATATGGCAATCAATTAATAGTGCTGGGTTTCCCTGCCAATGATTTTAAAGAGCAAGAAAAAAAATCGGATACTGATATCGCAGCATTTTGCCAAGTGAATTATGGAGTAACATTTCAATTAATGCAGAAAAGCAGTGTTGTTAAATCTGCTCAGCAAAATCAAGTATTTAAATGGCTCTCCGACCCTGCCGAAAATGGTTGGAGTAAATACCAGCCCACTTGGAACTTTAGCAAGTATATTATTGACGAAAAAGGAGTTCTCCAAGGATTTTTTACGCAGGACGTGTCGCCACTCGACGCGGCAGTTATTAAGTTACTGGGTTATTAGTTATTGGTTATTGGTTATTCATACATCTACTAATGTATCTCATATCTCTTATCTCTCATCTCATATCTCTTATCTCATATCTCTCATCTCTACAAAGGGCAATTCTCATGATAATTGATCAACTCAATAGGCATTCTTTCAAAGCCATATCCAGCATACGCTACAGCTACTTCATCTAAAACAGCTTCTATTTCTGCGGGATCCATTAATGTAACTAATCGGGCACGATAATCTTTTATACCCGGCAATCCCTTTAAATAATTGGTATAATGTCGGCGCATTTCAAAAATGCCCACTTTCGGTCCTTTCCATTCCACAGAACGCTGCAAATGTTTTTTACAAACTTCCACACGTTCAATTAAAGTGGGAGATGGCATGATTTCTCCGGTGGCTATATAATGTTTGATCTCTCTGAAAATCCATGGGTAACCGATTGCGGCTCTTCCAATCATAATACCATCTACACCATAACGGTTTTTATATTCCACTGCTTTTTGTGGGCTATCGATATCTCCATTTCCAAAAATGGGTATATGTATACGTGGATTGTTTTTTACTTTTCCTATCAAGGTCCAATCTGCTTCTCCCTTATACATCTGGGCCCTTGTACGTCCATGAATGGCCAATGCTTTTATGCCAACATCTTGTAAACGTTCTGCAACTTCTTCTATGTTTTTATTGGAATCATCCCATCCCAAACGGGTTTTAACAGTAACTGGCAATGAAGTGCTTTTTACAACCGCTTCTGTTAATCGAACCATTAAATCGATATCCTTCAAAACTCCAGCGCCAGCTCCTTTTAATGCTACTTTTTTTACCGGGCATCCAAAATTAATATCTAACAAATCGGGGTTTACCGTTTCTACAATTTTTGCACTTAAAGAAAGTGCTTCTTCATCTCCCCCAAAAATCTGAATACCGACTGGTCTTTCATAATCAAATATGTCTAACTTTTGTCGGCTTTTAATAGCATCTCTAATCAATCCTTCACTGCTAATAAATTCAGTGTACATAAGGTCTGCACCATTGTCTTTGCATACGGCTCTAAATGGAGGATCACTCACATCTTCCATTGGCGCTAACAACAAAGGAAAGTTAGGTAGTATTATTTGATCAATTTTAACCATATTGCAGTGTATACCTTTTATCCTTTTTGGGTTATTTACCTATTAGGAATTGGCGAAATTACAATCTTATTTTTAAAACAATGCGTCAGAAGCCTTTAGTTGGATATGGAAGTCAATTTGCTTTATTGCTTGCATTATTAGGAGTTTTGCTCATTTTGGGCAGTTTATTGATCGGTTTTATTGCATCCCAGGTGTTTAATGTGCCTTTATTACAGGCAGGAAATGAATTGCTTAAGCCACAAAATGTTCAAATGGCAAGGCTTCTCAATACAGCCGCCACTGCTATTTCTTTCTTTTTACCGGCATTGATTGTAGCTAAAATAAGTAGTCCAAAACCTTTCGAATCGCTGGGGTTTAATCGCGCCATTTCGTTTAAACAAATCATTTTAGTACTGTTTATTACATTAGGTGGTCTTTTTTTGAGTGGCTCTCTTGCTGCTTTGAATGAAATGGTACCTATGCCTGCTTCATTTCTGAAAAAAGCACGTGAACTAGAAGCAACCTATCAATCGGCTATGCTTACTATGGCCACTATGAAAAATTTTGGCGACTATTTATTGACCTTAGTGGTAATTGGTTTGGCTCCTGCCATTTTTGAAGAAGTATTGTTTAGAGGAGGTATGCAACGCATTTTGATTAATTGGTTTAAAAGTCCATGGATTGGAATCATTTTTACGGCCATTATATTCAGTGCTATACATGGTTCTTATTTTGGTTTTTTACCAAGAATTGGTTTGGGTATTGTATTGGGCTTGGTGTTTTATTTAAGTAAAAATTTATGGCTTTCTATTTTGATGCATTTTTTCAACAATGCTGTTGTGGTAACTCAAATTTATTACTTAACCAAAATGGGAAAACCCGTAAAGGAAGCCATGGAAGAAACCATGCCTATTTGGATTGGTGGTATTGCGCTAATTGGATTAATTGTTATCTTTCGTTTGTTCCAACAGGAATCTAATCAAGTGCAAGCAACTCATACCTCCAATCATTCTTATGAACTCGTGGACTAAAATTTTTGCTACTCGTAATATCGCTGAGGCAAGTATTATTCAGGGAATGCTAGAAGAAAACCAGATTCCTGTACAACAGCTTAATAAGCAAGACAGCAGTTATGTAAATTTTGGAGAGATTGAACTCTATGTTCCTCAACAGTTTAAGCTTACTGCTGCTCAATTGGTAGAGCAAAGTTTGTTGAATTGATCTGCTTATCTTTACAGTCAACAATTCTTATCCAATGGGGTTAAATTTTGCAACACTAAAAACCAGGGCAATTACTGCCATTGTATTTGTAGTTATTATGCTAGGTGGCATTTTGTGGAATGAGTGGAGTTTTAGGTTTTTGTTTCAAATAATTCTAATAGGATGTATTGCAGAATTGATTAAGTTAATCAGTTTCATTAACCCCAACTATACTAAATTTCCAATGCCTATTTTAAAATACTTGGCTTTTGGATTTGCGTATATTTTTCTTCCTTTTGCTTCAATCCAAGACTTGTATAAGCATAGTGCCGATTATTTTACCGGACCAAATTGGGTATTGCCTATGTTAATCATTGCTTCTATTTGGGTAAATGATACGATGGCTTATTTTGTTGGTTCACTTCTTGGCAAGACGCCCCTTTCTCCTATTTCCCCTAAAAAAACATGGGAAGGCACTATTGGGGGAGCTGTTTTAGCAATTTTGGTAATTGGGATTGGTGGTTATTTTATATTGAATTTTTCAATTAAAACATTGGTATTGATTGCAGCTACTGCTGCCATAGCAGGCACTTTGGGCGATTTATTAGAAAGTAAGATCAAGAGAATGGCAGGAGTAAAAGACAGCGGCAATATTATGCCGGGCCACGGTGGTTTTTTAGATCGTTTCGATTCCCTTTTGCTAGCTGCACCAGCAGTTTGGTTGGTTTTAAAGCTTTTTTTGTAAGCTTTCTGCTTTTTAGGATTTACATTTGCGCTTCAATACAAGTAGATGACTATACATAGAGAAGGATACAGAACAATTGCTATTAGCGCATTTTTATTTGGGGTAATCAATATGATTTCCTTTAGTTTTTTGAGTATCCATTTGCCTTGGTTGGCCATTGCATTGTTCATTATTACTTTGGGATTGTTTTTATTTCTGGTTTCATTTTTTAGAATTCCCAATAGAACGCATACGATTAATGAGCGACAAATTATTTGCCCAGCTGATGGAAAAGTAGTGGTGATTGAAGAAATTACAGATCTAGAATACTTCAAAGACAAAAGAATACAGGTTAGTATATTTATGAGTCCTGCAAACGTACATGTGAATCGCAACCCAATGGATGGCGTTGTAACGTACAATCAATATCATAAAGGCAAGTATTTGGTTGCTTGGCATCCAAAATCTTCTACCGAGAATGAACGCTGGAGTATTGCTGTAAAAAATAATTTTGGGGAAATTTTATACAAACAAATTGCTGGTGCATTGGCTAAGCGAATTTGTAATTATACTTCTGTTGGGCAACCAGTAAAACAAACAGAAGAGTACGGCTTTATTAAATTTGGTAGTAGGGTAGATGTTTTATTGCCTGTAGGTACTACTATAAATGTTGAATTAAATCAAGTGGTTAAAGGTGGCGTAACAGTTTTAGCCTCCTGGTAATCAAGGCTTTATCAATTTTAACAGATTTCTCATTTACCATTTCATTAAATTCGATAACTTCATTTATAATCTTTAAAAAACGATAATCATGAAAAAAGTATTGGTTTTAGCAACAGCTGCATTTTTATTTACTGGAGTTGCATTTGCTGGTGGTGATGGTAAAAAATGCGCAAAATCTAAAGAATGTGGTAAAGAAATGAAAGATTGCAAAATGAAAGAAGGCAAAGCAATGAAAGATTGTTGCAAGAAAGAAGCTGCAACTGCTTCAAAAACAACTACTAAGTCAACAGCTAAAAAAGCCTAATAACCTAATCGATCTTAAATAAGGTTTACAGATTAAACAATATTCCCGGTTACCTCAGGTAGCCGGGTTTTTTATTTAAAATATGTCTTCTAGTTCCTTTAAGTGATATACTGTATAAGTGGGTTGAATATCGGTTGTTGCGTTTATATGGTTTACAAAAATGGTATCCATGCCAATATTCATGGCTCCTTTTATGTCGGCTTCTATATTGTCTCCAATCATGATGCTTTTATTGATAGATGCTCCTGCTTTTTCCAAAGCATGTTCAAAAATTGCTTTATTGGGCTTTAGGCTATTGCTTCCTTCAGACGTAATCACCTCAATAAAGTAACTGCTGATATTGCTTTTTTCGATTTTGTTAAATTGAACTTTTTCAAAGCCATTGGTTATCAAATGCATCTGATAACCCTTATTTTTTAAATAGGTTAAAATTTCTGTTGTATATGGAAATAGCTTGTTTTTGTCGGGTAAAATTTCTAAGAAGCTTGCTCCCATTTTTCTAGACAATACCTCATCGGCAATTTTAAAATCTAGCAAAGAAAGCCACATTCGTTTCCATCTCAACTCTTCTTGTTTCAGTTGTCCTTTTGAATATTTATCCCATAGACGATGATTATGGTAGCTGTATTTTTCAAAAAAAGCATCGAAGTCTGGAACTCCTTTTTCGCTTAACTGGTTGATGTTGTACACGTCTAACATGGCTTCTTTTGAATTGGTTTCAAAATCCCATATAGTATGATCGAGGTCAAAAAAAAGATGTTCGTAATGCATGCAGCGAAATTAGTAGTTTGTACTTAATTGTTCTCTGAATTATTACGCGATAGAAGTTGTAATTTTATTACATGAATATCATCATCACCGGAGCATCTAAAGGTATAGGTAAGGCAATTGCAGAACAATTTGCAATTGATGGGCATACCATTCTATTATGTAGTAGAGGAGAAAAAACACTCTATGATACAGTTGCAGATTTGCAAACTAGGTTTCCTGAATCTACTATTAAAGGCAAGGTTTGCGATATGAGCAACAAAGCATCTGTGCTTGAATTTGCTGATTTTTGTTTAAACCATGGTGCGCCAGATATAGTTGTGAACAATGCAGGTAATTTTATTGCAGGATCTATTCACAATGAAGCAGATGGGGTTATTGAAGAGATGATCACTACAAACCTATATAGCGCTTATCATTTTACAAGAGCCCTTTTGCCATCTATGATTGCTGCTACAAAAGGGCATATTTTTAATATTTGTTCAATCGCCTCTTTAAATGCGTATGCAAATGGAGGAAGTTATAGTATCAGCAAATTTGCTTTGCTAGGCTTTAGTAAAAATTTAAGGGAGGAGTTAAAGCCGAAAGGAATTAAAGTTACTGCTGTTTGCCCTGGGGCAACATTGAGTGCCAGTTGGGATGGATTTGATATTGATCCTGCGCGTATTATGGAAGTAAATGATATTGCTAAAATGATTTATACTGCAGCACATCTTTCTCCAATGGCAGTGGTAGAAGATATTGTGATGAGGCCTCAATTGGGAGATCTATAATTCATAACATTTTCATAATCATTCCATAACATTCTAGTTACATGAAGTTGGGAGTTTTACTAAACTCCTACTAATGGAAAAACGCCCTCTCGATGTTGTAGTGATGAGCGACCTGCATTTGGGTACTTATGGTTGCCACGCTCCAGAAATTGTTAATTACCTCAAGAGCATTCAACCGCAAATTTTGGTATTGAATGGAGATATTATCGATATCTGGCAATTCAATAAAAGATATTTCCCTACATCCCATATGCAGGTGATCAAAGAGATCATGAACCTTTTATCAAAAGGCACAAGGGTAATTTATATAACCGGTAACCATGATGAATCACTGCGCAGGTACAGCGATATGACCATGGGTAATTTTCAGCTCACCGACAAAGTGGTGATGGAAATCAATGGAAAAATGACCTGGATTTTTCATGGAGATGTATTTGATGCAACTACAAAGGGCAGTGCAAAAATTCTGGCCAAATTGGGCGGGCATGGATATGATTTACTCATTCTAATCAATAGTTTTTTGAATTGGTGTTTGAAAATAATGGGGAAAGAGAAAATGAGTTTTAGTAAAAAAGTAAAAAACAGTGTTAAGAAAGCTGTATCATGGATTGGAGATTTTGAACAAACTGCAGCAGAATTGGCCATCGAAAAAAAATATGATTATGTGATTTGCGGACATATTCATCAACCACAAAAAAGAGAAGTGGTTACCAAAGATGGATCTGTTACTTATTTAAATAGCGGCGATTGGATAGAAAATTTAACTGCATTGGAATACGCGCATAATGAATGGACTATTTTTCAATACGATGCAAAAGATTTTATGGCAAGTACAACGCCTGTTGTAACAATGGAAAGAAAATTGCCTCAACTCAATGTAGTAACCGATGAGATCGCTTTATTTATTCACTCTTTAGCATTACAGTCATGAAATGCGCTATTACAACTTTTGTTATCAATCAACATGTTTGTTAGCTCATTCCATGTGGCTTAAATCAATAAAAAGAAACACATGAAAATATTATACGCTGTACAAGCAACCGGTAATGGGCATATTAGCAGGGCTATTGAATTATTGCCATTCATAGAGCAATATGGGAAAGTGGATATTTTCTTGAGTGGTAATAATTGCCATTTAGAAGCTGAGCTTCCTGTTAAATTCAGAAGCAAAGGGGTAAGTTTATTTTATGGCAATAAGGGTGGGTTGGATTATTGGAAGATGCTCAAAGATGTTAGTTTAACTAGAATCTGGAAAGAAGCAAACAGCTTGCCTGTTGATCAATATGATATTGTTTTGAACGATTTTGATAGTATTACAGCATTGGCATGTGCTCTAAAAAAAATACCCAGTGTTGGCTTTGGGCATCAGGCAAGTTTTCAGAGTAAGGCAACCCCTAGAGCGGCAAAAAAAGATCTTGCAGGGGATTGGGTGTTGAATCATTATGCACCTGCATCTAATTATATAGGATTGCATTTTAAGCAATATGATGATTTTATATTCTCTCCAATTTTAAAACATACTGTAATCAACGCTGATCCGACAAATCAGGGATATGTAACTGTTTATTTATCCCATTATAATGACGAGGTTGTAAAAAAAGCATTAACGCCGATAAAAGATATTCGTTTTGAAGTGTTTTCTAAAAAAGTAAAACAGCCAATCAAAGAAGGGAATATTACATTTATACCAATTGGCAATGATGCTTTTACGCAAAGCATGATTCATTGTTCTGGAGTAATTACTGGTGCTGGTTTTGAAACTCCAGCGGAAGCATTGTATCTGGAAAAAAAATTATTGTGTTTACCTATCAAAGGTCAGTACGAACAATTGTGTAATGCTGCTGCTTTGAAAGAATTTGGAGTGCCCATAATAGATACCATTAATGATCAATTTGCTTGGACGGTTAAATGTTGGCTAAACGGAATAGCCCCAAAGTCATTACAATTGTCTCATTCAACTTATGAGATTGTTCAACAAACAATAGCTTTAGCTAGAAGTACAAAAATCAATGAAAGCTCCTTCATTGATTTAAGCGAAGATGATTTAATGGCTATGTACTAACTAGATTACGCTTGCTAAGAGTATCTGCCAAGCAGCAGCCACATTATTTTGATTGAGTAATTCTGATGCATATATATGCAACTCTTTTTCCATTTCACTAGGATTGATTGAATAGTATTGGAAAATATTTTTTAATCGATCATCATGAAAGGAGGGGTCAACATCAGGTATAACAGTAACATTTCCTAACTGTCCTAGATGATTACCAGTTAATATTTTGCTATTGCGAATACTTTCGGGAAGTAAATCAATTCCAATACCCAATTCTGTATTGGGTTTAGCTACTTTAAATAAATTGGAACTGTCTATTTTAGTATACCAATCTCCACCCAAACGTGCTACATGATGCATTTTGGTTTGATCAATCATATTGCCTTCTGCATTTAATATTGAATCGTCTATATGCATACACAATACTTCCGCAATTACCAACTGACCTGCTCCTCCTTGATCTCCCAAAGATTTTATTTCGTTCACCCTGCATTCTAATTTTATTTTTGCTTCTTTAACCATGGGAGGCTTTACCATTGTTGCTGCTTCTTTGGTAAAACCAGCTTTAATAAATTCATCTACTCCTTTAGCAAATTCACAACTAGACAAACTCATTTGTTGTACCATATCATAATCCACCATATTGATTACACATTCTGGCACTTCCATTACATTTTCTAAGCTATGCTTTAACGTGTTATCGCGTCCTTTTCTGGATGGAGAAAAAATAACGATTGGCGGATTAGAAGAAAATAAATTAAAAAAACTAAATGGACTAAGGTTTACATTTCCTTTTGCATCAATGGTACTTGCAAAACAAATGGGTCTTGGTGCAATTGCATGTTGCAGCCAAGCTTGTTTTTCCATTATTTTTAAATCAGCTAAACGAATAATCATATTTTCTTTTTTGCCAAGATAGAAAATTCAACATCATCTTTTACAATCGTATTGCTCAATTTACCAATACCTTCTATTTCCATTTCAACTGTATCTCCCGCTTGCAACCATTGCTCGGTATAATTGGGGTTGTTGAGTTTGCCTGTTCCATTCAATTCTAAGAAACAACCAGTACCAACTGTTCCACTTCCTATTATATCACCTGGATGAATATCTACTCCATAAGCACAGCGTTCGATAATCTCTGCAAATGTCCAATCCATTTGTGCTACATTTCCTTCACTCACTTGAATGCCATTCACCCAACACTTCATAGAAAGATTCCAAGCTTTTCCGGTATGCCCTTCTTTGCAAGGCACTTCAAATGCTTCGAGTTCATCTAGTGTTACTAAACAAGGCCCTATAACAGTAGAAAAATCTTTTCCTTTTGCTGGCCCAAGATTCAATAACATTTCTTCCATCTGCAATCTGCGTGCACTCATATCATTCATAATCATCAAACCGCCGATGTATTGATCTGCTTCTTCAGCAGGTATATTTCTGCCATGTTTGCAAACAACAATGGCAGCTTCTAATTCAAAATCCAATTTTTCAAAATGATCGGGCATACATTTGATTTCACCCGGGCCTTGAATGCTGTGGTGATTGGTAAAATAAAAAATAGGATATTGATCAAATTCCGGAATCATATCTACCTTTCTATTTCTTCTTGCCGCTGCAACATGCTGTCTAAAAGCATATCCATCTCTGCATGAAGTAGGGAATGGAACAGGTGCCAATAAAGCCACATCTTCTAAGGCAATTCCATTGTCTTTGCTGATTCTTCCAGACTTGATAGCAGCTTCCGTTTCTTTTGCAATAGGAAATAAATCTTCCCAATATTGTAAAAACATATTCATGCTGTTGGGTAATTCTGGATGCATTAAATCACAATCAAATAGCAATCCATCTACCAAGAATGCCAATTGATCGCGCCCTTCGGTCATATAAGAAACAAGCTTCATCGTTGATTATTTTATGGTACGAAATTAGGTGAATTGGGAGCATTATCGTTTGTATATTTAAACAATAATTGAATGATATGGGTAAAAAATTGTCACTTTTCATTGTAGGACTGGTTACTATTATTACTGTATCAGCCAAAGACAGTTCTTGGATTCGGATTAATCAATTGGGTTATTTGCCATCAGGCATTAAAGTAGCTGTATGGTGTACCCAAGAAAATTCCATAAACACTCGATTTTTTTTGGTAGATGCCTTCACAAATAAAAAAGTATATGCCAATACAATTGGAAAATTATTTGGAAAATATGGCCCATTTCAACAAACAGCTCGTTTGGATTTTTCGGCTTTCAAACAATCTGGGAAATTTTATATTCAAGTAGGAAATACTCGGTCAGCTGTTTTTTATATCAACCAACATGTTTATGATGGCACTGCTGATTTTTGTCTACAATATATGCGACAACAAAGAAGTGGATTCAACCCTTTTTTAAAAGACAGTTGCCATACACACGATGGATATACACTCTATGCATCATCGGTTGGTTTATCTGATAGCACCCATATAGATGCAACTGGTGGATGGCACGATGCCAGTGATTATTTGCAATACAGTTCAACTTCTGCAAACGCCACTTATCATTTATTAATGGCTTTTAGAGATTACCCCAGCGTATTTACAGATCGTTTTGCTGCAAATGGTTTGATGGGTGGCAATGGTAGGGCAGATGTGTTGGATGAAGCAAAATGGGGGTTAGATTGGCTGGTAAAAATGCATCCAAAACCCAATTGGATGTTTAATCAACTAGGAGACGATAGAGATCATAGAGGTATGCGCATTCCTAAAGAAGATACTTATTATGGTAGGGGTTTTGAAAGGCCAGTATATTTTATTGATGGAAAGCTTCAGCAAAGAGGTAAATTTCTGAATAATACAACAGGTACCAGTTCTACTGCTGCTAAATTCAGTGCCGCCTTTTCTTTAGCTGCAACCATGTTTGAAAAGGAGAAAGAATTATATCAATCAAAATCAAAAACAGCCTACCAGTATGCATATCAAATACCTGGTGTAACACAAACTGTATCTGTTGTATCGCCTTATATTTATGCAGAAGACAACTGGGTAGATGATATGGAATTGGCCAATGCAAATGCATTTTGGCAAAATAAAAATGAACGATTGCAAAAAGCGTTTTCATTTGCAGTGCAAGAACCCCTTACGCCTTGGTTGGGAAAAGATACGGCCAGCCATTATCAATGGTATCCATTTATCAATGTAGGACATTATGAACTGGCCAAACAATTAACTGGTTTTAAAAAAGATACCATCATTGGGTTTTATAAAAAAGGCATAGAGGCAGTTTGGCAAAAAGCAAAACAGAATGCTTTTTATAGGGGAGTACCTTTTATTTGGTGTAGTAATAATTTAACAGTTGCATTTGCCATGCAATGTAAATGGTATGCAAGTTTATCTGGTAATCATCAATACGATCAGTTGGAACAAGCCAATATAGATTGGTTATTCGGCTGTAATCCTTGGGGAACCAGCATGGTATATGGTTTGCCCGAACGAGGCGATACACCAATAGATCCTCATTCTGCTTTCACTCATCTAAAAAATTATCCTATTAATGGGGGATTGGTAGATGGGCCAGTGTATACCAATATATACAAGAATTTGATTGGCATACAATTAAAAGATGCCGATGAGTATGCTCCATTCCAAAGTGATTTAGCAGTGTACCATGATGATTATGGTGATTACAGTACCAATGAACCTACTATGGATGGTACAGCTAGCTTGATTTATTTGTTGGCTTCTCAGGAAGCGTCTGTAAAAACAAGTTTTGTTTCATCAAATCATCCGGTTGCCAAACATACAATCGATCATGGAGCCATTATTAAAGCTGCTCCAACAGCTTCAAAATCCATTACCTTGGTTTTTACAGGTGATGAATATGGCGAAGGATTAACCTATATCGATTCGATTTTGCAGAAAGAAAAAATAAAAGCCGGATTCTTTTTTACGGGCAGAATGTATCGCAACAGGCAGTTTCAATCTTCCATAAAAAAATTAATCAATGCGGGCCATTATATGGGTCCTCATAGCAATGACCATTTATTATACAATGATTGGACAAAGCGCGACAGTTTATTGGTAAGCTATCAACAGTTTAACGAAGACTTGACCAATAATTTAGCCGCTATGGATGATATAGGCATTGATGTAAAAAATGTCAAACTATTTATTCCACCCTATGAATGGTGGAACGATAGCGTTGCTTCTTGGACTCAGTGGAGAGGAATGCAGTTGTTTAGTTTTACTCCAGGAACTTTTACCAATGCAGATTATACATGGCCAGAAATGGGTAAACAATACAGATCTAATAAATTCTTGATGGATCAATTACAATCATTGATTCATCAACCTCAAAAGCTGGATGGATCGATTGTATTAATTCATGTAGGTACAGATCCTAGAAGGAAAGAAAAGTTCTATGATCAACTTCCAGTAATTATTGATTTATTGCGAAAAAATCAATTTAAGATCAAACGGATTGATGAATTATTACAATAAATGAAGATTACCATACATCTTCGGATTCGTCTGGTTTCGGTTGTTTGTATTTTTCTCTTGCCAATTTTTTTTCAATTTGTCTTTGAATAATGGCATCTGCTATAAGAATAGCTGCATTGGTATCTGTTCGGGTTTCTAATAAATACTTGATTTTGGCTTCATCAACATCTATTCTATACAAAGCATAGATAAGCTTCTCGAAATTATGAACTATCAAGTAATTGACAGTTTGAATTAACTCATCACGATTTAATTGGTCTACTGTTGCAATATCTAAATTGTATTCAATCATCTTTCTATAGATTCAATATTTTTCAATTACACCTAATCCAAATAGGGCAAAGTCGTATTTAGTCGGATCCATCGGATCCAACTTTTTTAGGTAACTGGTTAATTCTGCTGCTGCTTGCCAATCAATTTGTTTTCTTTCCAATAAATCAAATCTTTTAGCAACCCTGGCAACATGCACATCGATGGGACAGATTAGTTGCGAAGCATTTATATTTTTCCAAATGCCAAAATCTACTCCTTGTTTGTCTTTGCGTACCATCCAACGGAGGAACATATTCAAACGCTTACAGGTAGAGCCTTTGGCGGGGTTGGAAATATGTTTTTTGGTTCTGGATGGCGCATCTTCCAAAGAAAAAAAATAATGATGAAAATGAACCAATGCATCATAAACTGAATCGGCTTTTCTTCCTTTCAATAAAAAACCGGCTTCGAGTGAATGGTGTTTTGTGTAGTGTTGCCGGAAAAATTCAATGCAGTATAATAAATCAGTTGTATTAAACGTGCGGTGTTTGAATCCTTCCAATTCCTGCAATTCTTTAATAGAGGCATTCATACAAAAATCATGTGGTTGCATATGCATGAGTTGCATCAATTCACGCGACTTATTAATGATGGTAGTTCTATTGCCCCAAGCAAAAATAGCCGCGAAAAATCCGGCTATTTCTATATCTTGTTTTTTGGTAAATAAATGTGGGATGCATATAGGGTCTGATGCTATAAAAGAAACCTGGTTGTATTGGTTTGCTTTTTCATTAAAAAAATCAACCAGTTTTTGATGGTCTTTTTTCAACATTATCCTAGTGCTTCGTTAAGATCTGCTATTAAATCTTCTGCATCTTCTACGCCAATACTCAATCTTATTAATGTATCGCTTAATCCATTGGCAATTCTTTTTTCTCTAGGTATTGAAGCGTGTGTCATCGATGCAGGATGATTAATTAAACTTTCTACACCACCTAAACTTTCGGCTAAAGAAAATAAATGGGTTGAAGACAATACCTTTTTGGCAGCTTCCATACTATCATCTTTCAGTTCAAAAGAAAGCATACCACCAAAATCGCGCATTTGTTTTTTGGCGATTGCATAACTCGGATGATCCTCAAAACCACACCAATACACTTTTGCTACTTTAGGATGATTGCGTAACCAATGTGCGATGGTTCTGCCATTTTCGCAATGACGCTGCATACGTAAGTGCAAGGTTTTGATACCACGTAATACCAAGAAACAATCCATTGGCCCTGGAACTGCACCACAGCTCTTCTGAATAAAATACAATTGTTCTCTTAATTCCGAACTATTCATCATTAATGCTCCTTGAATAACATCGGAATGTCCGCCCAAATATTTAGTAGCAGAATGCATTACTAAATCAGCACCCAAGTCTAAAGGGTTTTGCAAATAAGGAGAAGCAAAAGTATTGTCTACACAAAGAAGGCTCCCATTGGCTTTTGCAATGGCAGATACAGCAGCTATATCGGTAATATTCATGAGTGGATTGGTAGGTGTTTCAATCCAAATCAATTTTGTTTTAGGGCTAATTACTTTTTGAATATTGGCTGCATCTGTAGTATCTACATAAGTAAATACAATGCCCATTTTTTCATAAATTTTAGAAAAGAGGCGATAAGTACCTCCATACATATCATTGGCAGCAATTACTTCATCGCCGGGCACCAATAATTTGATTACTGCATCAGTGGCAGCTACGCCACTCCCGAAAGCTAATCCAAATTGACCGTTCTCAATGGACGCGTAAGCTTCTTCCAATGCTTTTCGGGTTGGGTTTTGGCTACGAGCATATTCAAAACCTTTGTTAACACCAGGTGCTTCCTGCACGTAAGTAGAAGTTTGATAGATGGGCGTCATGATGGCTCCAGTTGATGGATCGGGTGTTGCACCAGCATGGATGTATTTAGTAGCAATTTTCATGGCTATCGTTTATTTATTGGTAAAAGCAAATATAAGCTATTGAATCTGTTGCGATTCAATTTGAGCTATTGCAAAACTTTGCACATCTTTTATAAATGGCACAGCCATAATGGCTATTTCATTGTAATGGAGCCTAAATAGATCAAATGCATCTTTCGAACTGTCTAAATGCTTAGCTCTTCTGCTTAACCCCTCGAAACTTTTTTCAATTCCCCAGGTATATCGGTAATTGTACAACCAGTTTTGAGATTGCATATAGGGAAACATAGTAGCAAATCTTTCTGGAAAGTAAGAATGGTGTTGGCCTAAACTATTAAATGTTCTTTGTGTAAAATCCATCCATTCTTGATCTGTATAAATAGTAGTATCAATGGCTAAGAAATGGTCATATACCACATCTACAAATGCCCCTGCATACAATCGAACAGCAGGAGAGAATACTTTTTTTATTTCTCTAGTAATTGCATGTTCATCAGTATAGATATCAATAGCACGGTGTAGTCTTATTCCCTTTTGTATTGGTGTAGGATAGTCATATTGCTTTTTCCCCTTGATATAATCACTGATCATATTGCCCAATAACAGTTCAGGATCTTCAAACGATAAATAAGCGTGGGCTAAATAATTCATTGATTATTTTACTATTTGGTTGATCCAATTGGCAATAAAAGACAATGCTATCGGAGAAAAGGTTTCATCAATGGATTCATAATTCTGTTCTGGGCTACTGCAAGTTTGAAACAAATGATTCAGATTTGGGAAAGCATGAATGGTATAACTTTTATTTTTAGCCTTTTTTAAAGCATTTTCAATCCCTGCTAAATTCTCTTTACTCAAAACTTGAATATCGCTCTCTCCATTTACTGCTAGTACAGGGCATTTAACTTTTTTGAGCGCTATGGAAGGATCTAAATTCATAAAATAATTTAACCAAATTAGACCTCCTCTAAATTGATCAACTACGGCTAAATAGGCTTTGTCACCTATTGTATTTAACAATCTGCTTTCATCATCAGCGCTATAAGTTTTTCTCCAATTGAGGTAAACATTTTTCATTCTAGTTTTTATACTATCATAATTGCTGGATAGTTTCATTTGATCAATCATGCTATTCACCATCGATGCTGCAATTTGCTCATCCTCAGCATTCAATCCTTTCTTTACAAAATTTCTTCTCATTTGATATTTAAATATCTCATCTCCATTTACGCCAGGGCCTGCTAAAAGGGTGATGAAGGCAATATTTTTATTGGTTGATGCAACCATTGGAGCAATTGCACCACCTTCACTGTGTCCTATCAATCCAATTTTTTTCGCATCAATTTCTTTTCTGCTCAATAAGAATCCAACAGAAGTTGCTACATCATTCGCAAAATCCGCACTGGTTAAGCTTTTTGGATCTGGCCCCAGCGTTGACACACCAGTTCCTCTATCATCCACTCTTAATACGCCAATCCCATTTTTTGTTAAATAGTCTGCCAGTACCCAATATAATTTATGCCCTAACATCGTACCATCTCTATCTTGCGATCCGCTACCGGAAATAAGAATGACTGTTGGAAAACTGGTTTTATTTTTTGGTGTAGTCAAAGTGGCTCCATAGCGTACTGTATTATCAGCATTATTATACTCAACTTCTTCAATCGTATAATCGAAAGGGGGTTTGGGAGTTTGTGGCCTAGTTTTTGCCATTGGCGGTTTGGGAATTTGGGATTCATTTAACCGCTTCATTCCTAAGATAGTAGTTCGTTGACCTTGTTTAAAAATCCCCATAATACTATCCCTCCCATCCCATTTGCCTACATAACTGCTTTGCATAGCGGGTATCAAAGCAATAATGCTGTCCCCAGATAATTTTGTTTCTCCCCCTCTGATATCAAATGCATTTTGATCAGGGCTATCAAAAAATGATTTTAAAGTATTCCCATTTTGCTGAATATGCATCACAA
>CANGTR010000023.1 GCA_947456855.1 Sphingobacteriia bacterium
GGGATTGCCGCAATCGAGTTATTTAGCATATATCGATTTAGCAGCGATAGCCATTGCAGCAGATATCGTTTCTGTTACTGGAGAAAATAGAATATTGGCTTATTATGGAATAGAGAAAGTAAACAGCAACCCATCAGTTGGTATAAAAGCCTTGATGGATCTGGCAGGTGTAAAAAAGAAAATGAGTTTAACTAGCTTGGTTTTTGTAATTGCTCCAAGAGTGAATGCCGCAGGCAGAATGGATGAAGCCAAAAAAGCGGTTCAACTATTCATTGAAAAAGACCAGCAAAAAGCCATCAAATTTGCCAATATGTTACACAGCGATAATTCCGATCGCCGAGAAGCAGATGCAAATATCACTGTTGAAGCATTGGCATTATTAGAAGCAACACCTAACAATCATTTAAAGCGTTCCACATTGGTTTATCAGGAACATTGGCATAAGGGAGTTGTAGGCATTGTAGCCAGTAGATTGATCGATACTTATTATAGGCCAACCATTGTGTTAACCAAGAGCGGCGAATATGCAGCAGGTAGTGCACGCAGTGTAGCAGGGTTTAATTTGTATGAAGCCATACATGCATGTAGGGAACATCTATTGGGATATGGAGGACATTTTGCTGCAGCAGGAATGACATTAGAGATCAATCAGATTGAAGCATTTGCAACTGCATTCGAAAAAGAGGTAGCAGCCCGTATAACTCCCGAACAATTGATCCCTGAATTGGTGATTGATACTGAGATTGAATTCAAAACCATCACTCCTAGTTTTTATAAAATACTTTGCCAGATGGAACCATTTGGCCCGGATAATATGCGTCCGATTTTTGTTGCACGTGGAGTAACCGATACTGGCTTTTCAAAAATTGTAAAAGACCATCATGTAAAATTTGTGGTAAAACAAAACGGTATTACATTCAATGGCATCGGTTTTAATTTAGCCGATAAATTTCCGATACTCTTATCTCAACAACCATTTGATATCGTATTTACTATTGACGAGAATGAATTTCAAGGCAATGTAAGTTTGCAGTTGAAAGTGGTGGATTTACTGCCATCAAATTCATAAAAAAGGCCACCCTTTCGGGCAGCCCTTCTCTTGTTTATTGATAAGTATATTTATTAAGCCGAAACTGTTTCTTTCTGCATCATTTCAACTGTTCTGTTGATATAATTGGTCAACTCCGCTCCTTTTAATAAACCTTGAGACAATAAAGCCAAATCTGCCAAGTTTCTAACTTGTTTGGTTTTAATTTCATCATTGGTTTCTTTGAGTAAGCTTTGATAGATCGGGTGATTACCATTTACAGTAAGCGTTACTTCATCAGGCATTTGTGCATAGAAAGCAGTCATTCCGCCACCAGCAGCACCCATGTCTTTCATACGGCGCATGAATTCTGGGCGAGTAGCTACAACAGGAGCAGCATCCACACTTAATCCCTTTACTTCGGTAGTAACATGTAATTCAGGAATTTGCAAAGTGAACAAGGTTTTCAATTGCTCCGTTTCATCTTTGCTTAATACTGTTTCGTTAGACTCTTGTTTATCAATTAAGTTATCAACGATATCTGCATCTACTCTAACAAATGTTACATTCTCCCATTTCATTTCCATGGTATTGAGGAATGCAGCATCAACCAAAGTTTCCATTTTCACAACCACATAACCTTTGGCTACAGCCCCTTGGATATAGGCATCTTGTTGAATAGGATTGGTAGTATACAATACAACTTGTTTACCATCTTTGTTCTTCTGTGTTGCTTCAGTAGCTGTTTTGTATTCTTCTAACGTATGGAATTTACCAGCCGTATCTTCCATCACCAAGAACTTATTTCCTTTCTCTAAAAACTTATCATCGGTCATCATACCATATTTCACAAACAAGCCAAGGCTCTCCCATTTCTGTTCAAACTCAGTGCGCTCGTTTTTGAAAATCTCTTCTAATTTATCAGCCACTTTTTTGGTGATATGTGAATTGATCTTTCGCACATTCGGATCGCCTTGTAAATAACTACGGCTAACGTTCAATGGAATATCTGGGCTATCAATTACCCCATGTAATAACATCAAGAATTCTGGAACAATGTCTTTTACTTCATCTGTTACAAAAACTTGGTTGCAATACAATTGAATTTTATCTTTTTGTATTTCGTAGCTCTGCTTGATTTTAGGGAAATACAAAACACCCGTTAAATTGAATGGATAATCTACATTGAGGTGAATCCAGAACAAAGGGGTTTCTCCAAAAGGATATAATTCTCTATAAAATTTCTCGTAATCTTCTTTGGTTAATTCACTTGGCTTCTTAACCCAAATTGGATTGGTATTGTTGATGGATTTTTCTGCTGGGGCTTCCTCTCCTTCTTTTACTTCTTTTTCTTTAACTGGCTCAGCATGTACATCGTTAAAGAAAATTGGGATTGGTAAGAATTTACAGAACTTCTCTAAAATGCCTTTTAACTTATGCGCATCTAAAAATTCTGCACTCTCTTCATTTACATGCAAAATGATTTTAGTACCTCGTTGTTTTTTTTCTACTTCGTATAATTCAAACTCAGGGCTACCATCACAACTCCAATAAACAGTGGGGGCGTCTTCCTGAAAACTCTGGGTAAGCACTTCTACTTTTGCAGCTACCATAAAAGCACTGTAAAAACCCAAACCAAAATGACCAATAATACTGGCATCTTTGTATTTGGTCAAAAATTCTTCGGCGCCACTAAATGCAACTTGATTTAAATATTTATCTACTTCTTCCTTGGTCATTCCCACGCCACGATCTTCGATGGTGATGGTTTTTTCTTTGGTATCCAAGCTTACATCTATACGTAATTCTCCCAAATTGCCTTTGGCTTCTCCAATAGAAGACAAGGTTTTGATTTTTTGGGTAGCATCGGTTGCATTACTTACCAATTCACGCAAGAAAATTTCGTGGTCACTGTAAAGGAACTTCTTAATAATAGGGAAAATGTTTTCCGTCTGTACACGTATTTGTCCTTTTTGCATAGCAATTTTTTCGTAGTTAGGTCAAAGAAAGTACCAAAAACCAATTTGCTGACAGGATGACAAGCAATAAGAGCTTAGTTAATTTTGAAAGTAATTTTTGACAGATTTTGCCTCATTTTTTGCCCTGGGAAGGTAAAAATTGACTCCAGTTTATCCATTCAATTGCCCATGATTTTTATTTCATCTAGCTGAAATGCAGTCGTACGATTATGTACAGCATTTGGCAGGTCATTTCCATCATATTTAAATACAATATAGATGGTATTATTAAAACCGTTTAGGCTGATCTTACCAGATTCGATCCATCTTGGTGCAATCCCATTGATTGAGCCCTTCGAAACAATTGTTTTCAATAAAGTCCATTTGGCTTTCCAGGGACTATTGCCCCCATCATAATTGGTAGAAATAAATACTTGTAAACTGGCTCCATTGTCAAAAGCATCTTTGGTTAAAAAACTCAATTGCTCATTGGAAGTATTATTCAAATTGATGGGAGGACTAATTAACCAAGTACTTACCAAAGGTTGATTGCTTGCAAATGCACTGATTTGAGCATATCTGTTTCCACTACTCATATTTCCACTAAATAATTTTCCGCCGGCTTCTGCAATATTCTTCCATCCATGGATAGCGATTTCTTTGTTAATAGGAATGGATTCAAAATCTTCAAAAAACAATTGTTTAGGGCCGCCGTTGGTGCAACGTAAATGATTCATTGCAAGATCTGAAGTATCTCTAATAATCAATTGTTTTTGCGATCCGAAAACGGTATATATTCCTGTAATCGTTCCATTGCCTCTTGGTGTTTTTATGGAGGCAAATGAAGCAAACCCACTGGTTCGTAAATAAATACTTCCTCCATTACAAATATTCAACGTATGACTCACTGTAGCCTTATTAATGGCATCCCCAAATGGTTTGGCTGTATCAGCGGCAACCAATTCAATGGAATCAATTTGAACCAATCTGCTTTGCATTGAATCTTTTAAATGTTCAAAGCGAATTTTCATGGGCAAAGGATTGGCTTCTTTTTTTCCTGCTAAAATATATTTTGAAAACAAAGGAGCAGGAATAGGAATAATTTCAGGGAAACTAGGATTGGAATTATCCACACCTCCTCCCAATTGCAACATACCACCATAGGCTCCCAACCACAACCCATTTAATCGAATAAATAATCTTTGACCAATTGGATAATCGGCAGCCAAACCAAATCCATCCAATCTTACAGAAATACCACCAGTACTATCTTGTATCACAATGGTTTTATAAAAATTATCGCTAGCGTCATTGGCCACTACTATACCCGTGATTATTTGATTACCGATGAGTTTTGCAAAATTCCCTGGTATATGCGCCATTCTTAATGCCCGAATAGAATGATTTGCCTGAATGGCAATTCCAGTATAAGCAGGAGGCTCATCAAAATTTTTATAGCAACTTGGCCATAAAAAAATAGAGAGCAAAACTAAAGTCCAGGAAATCCGAGAGCGTTTATTTTTCATATTAAAAGTTTAAAGTCTTAATCGAATACTTAAAGCATAGTTCAATCCTTTTAGGTAGTAATATTTGGAGGGAAATTTTTGAGTATTGGCATTTTCTATATCATAGCGCAATTGCTCATACCCACCAGTAATGAAAGATTGATTCAATAAATTATTTACACTTAAAAACAATTGCACAAAATGGTAGGCATATTTTATTTTTGTGGGTACCCGAAATGAATATGCAGCAGTTAAATCGGCAACAAAAAGATCAGGTAATTTTTCTGGATGAGTAACTGATGCGATTGATTGTTGTGGCGGAAGATTTCGAACTGCCTCATAAGTTCTTCGCAAAGGATTGAGTGTTAACCAATAATTGGCTAAATAATTTCCATTGATACTCAACAAAAAACTACTGGGTGATTGATAAGTAAACCCAACATTGTACGCTTGTTGAGGCATCCCACCAATGGGAAAATGCTTTATGTACACAATACCATCTTCAGTTGGATAATCTTCATTATCAATAGCCACACTAAACATTGGTTGGTTGGTATATATAAACTTACCAGCTCCTATTGCCATATTGGCTCTCCATCGGTTATGCAATTGCCATTCAGCAGCTATTTCAGTTCCAAAATGCAATTGATGAATATTCCAAAGCAAATAATTGACCAAGTTCTTATAACCATCATGGTAAAAGGTACTTGCATTCATTCCATCTTTAAATGAACTCAGGTATCCATTGATTCGTAATTTCAAAGAAGGAGCATTTAAAATATAACCAGCTTCTAGTCCAACTATTTTTTCTAATAAAATAACTGTTTGTTTAGTATCCCTTGTTCTTGGAGAAACAAAAACATCATTGGCATTTGGTGCTTTGGATGCAAGTAATCCATTTACATAAAAATAATTTCTACCATTGTATTTATAGGTAATGCCTGTTTTAAAAGATGCTGTAGAAAAACGATTGGGCAAAGACTTTCCAAAAGAGTTATTGGAGAAAACTCCGTTTTGCATAAACCCCGTTCTAACAAAATTCCATTCGGCCAATTCGAGCACAGCAAATACATCAAATCGATTCAACTGGCAACTTATATTGCCTGCAGCAGTTAGCTTAGACAATTCTAGTTGATAATCGTATCCAAATACATCACCTACCGAAAGCAAACGATTGGGCCGATTCAGGTCGTTTTGCAAACTTGGATCATTGGGTTTTATAGCATCTGCAAAATGATTCCAATCAACATAATTGGTTGCCCCTAATAAATCATTCACCTTTTTAAAATACCTATATTGTTGCCATTGATAATGTATGGTTGCCCCAATCAACAATCGTTCATTCACTTGTTGGCTCAACCTTGTAACAAAACCCCATTTTTTTGACAACTCCGCTCGATCTTCCAATATATAATTAGATCGATTAACCAAACGATTATTACCAATTATACCATCTATATCATTGATCCTTTCAAAGGAGTTCTTATTGATAGAATACATTTGCTGCCAATTGATTTGCAATAGTTCAGGTTGATTTTTAAACAAATCATTCACTTGTAATTGCAATAAAGAATCGTTTTGAAAACTGGGTAAATACCGGTAATAATCGGGTCTTGGGTCGGCTGCACGATACCAATCTAAGCCAGTATTTGAACGCTCCCCTACCGAAAAGAACAAACTGTTGTTATAGGAAATTCCGTCTTCGCTGGTATGCCCATGAGACAAGAACAATAATGGAGCGATCATTTTTTGCATGTTGGCATTTCGTTTTTGATCATTTTGAAAACCCCAATTAGGACTGTACATAGATGCCCCAGCAAGGGCATACAATTCTTTTGTAATTGCACTGCTTCTTGATGAATAGATTGAATTACCGAGTAGCGTTAATGAAAACAAATGCTGATCAATCTTTTTATCTACAGACAGAAAAAATGATTGACTTTGATAAAAACTTCCTGGCATTTGAACATTTTCGCCTAAACGTATTCCAATGCTTCCGGCAAATGCCCATCCGTTTTTGTTCATCGGAACTACTTTAGTAAAAGCAAATCGGTATCGATAATTTCTATTTCCATTGATAAAAGAGAGGGTTGTTTGGGGTCTTAATTTGGATGCTTTTAATTGTAAATAAGTAGAAGATCCCATTGCACCAAATCCAAACGCATTATAACTCAACCCAATTTGTACCGTTGAGTTATTTACAATTTCATTAAGCCCTGTCCAATTATTCCAGGGGCTGCTTCCATCCACCAAATTGATCATGGGCACTTCATTCACAAACGCTTGAAAATGATCGGCAGCATAGCCTCTTAAGCGATATCTTCTGGATCCAAAATGAAAAGCAGCGGTACTGGCAAACAAATGATTGCCTGCATTTAATACAGATGGCACGAATGGTTGACTCGTATTTACATCATCGGAAACCTGATTCAGCTCACCTATAGCAAGATCAATACCTGATGTAACAATAGCAGCAGCAACTGAAGAATCAACAAATTGATTTTTTACTTTTTGTTGAATGGCTTTAGACTGAGCAAAAATGCTTGTTAAAAAGCAACCATAACTTACAAATACAACAACAATCCGTTTCATGCATTTTGAAATACGGATTACAAACAACACGAAAATAAAGATCAAATGGGTGCATTGTTTTAGATTCAAAAAATTTGTGTTTTATACGGTTTTATATGCCGTTATAAAAACAAAATAATCAGTATAAATACTAGCAAGAAAATGAATGCTTACGCTATTTTCAAACATCCATGAAAACAATTGCATTCACTTTATTCATCCTGTTGCTTCGAATTGCAGCAACCAATTTAACTACAAAAGAAAATATAGTTATTGCATTTTATAACCTCGAAAATTTATACGATACCATTGATAACCCAATGGTGAATGATGATGAATTTTTACCCAATGGCGCAAAGCGATACAGTGGAGATATTTATAGAGATAAATTATTTAAACTAGCTACTGTTTTAAACAATATTGGAAAAACACATTCGCGCAAAGGTGCTTCTATTATTGGTGTTGCAGAAATTGAAAACGACACAGTGTTGTATGATTTAACAAGGCATTTTTTATTGTATCAGTACAATTGGAGATTCATCCACTACGATTCAAAAGACGCCAGAGGCGTGGATGTGGCTTTGTTCTATAACCCAAAAGATTTTATGCCGCAGTTTGCCAAAACCATTGAAGTACTACTTCCTGGAAAAAGCAAAGAATCTGCCACAACAAGAGATATCCTCTATGTTAAAGGGCAACTAAAAGAAGAATGGATTCATGTGTTGGTAAATCACTGGCCTAGCAGAAGAGGGGGTGAAGAAAGAAGTGCACCAGCAAGAGCATCAGCTGCTGCTTCCTGTAAAAAAACGATCGACTCCATACAAGCAATTGACCCCCATGCTAAAATTATTTTGATGGGCGACTTAAATGACAACCCTACCGATAAAAGCATTCGAAAAACCTTGAATGCAGTTGGAACAGTCAAGGGCATTTATCATAATCAACTATATAATCCTTGGGAATCATTCTATGAAAATGGAATGGGTACATTGGCCAATAGAGATGTTTGGGGTTTGTTTGATCAGATACTATTATCAGCATCTTTTCTTGATTCAAGCAGATGGGGGCTTCAATTTAAAAATGCACATATTTATTCCAAACCTTTTATGACCGAACCCGAAGGAAAATTCAAAGGCTACCCCATGCGAACCTGGGAAGGAAATACCTATAGAGGTGGGTTTAGTGATCATTTTCCTACCTATGTAGTTTTAAAGATTCTTTAGTGAAAAATGAATTGTTTGTATACCTGCTGAAATTTAACATTCCTATTTTTAGGAAAAGGCCTATTTTGTTTGCATTAAACACCATTTTATGAGATCAATCAAAGGACTAGTTGTTTTAGCTGGTATGCTAATAAGCGTTGGGTTAATTGCTCAAAATTTTACTTATACTCCTTCAAAACCCAAGACTGGTGACAAAGTAGTATTTACGTACAATCCTAAGGGATCTGTATTACCAGGAAAAACCAGTCCGCAATTTGCCCTCTACCATTTTAATTTTTTAGATAATAAAAATGGAGTTATTGAATTAACTACAACATTGCAAAAAAACAAAACCTATACCGGCCATTTTGTTGTTCCTCAAACCGCTAAACAATTGGCGTTTTTGGTAAAAGAAGATGCTTTTATAGACAACAATAAAAAGAATGGGTTTCTTATTTCAGTGTGTGATGAAAAAGGAAATCCTGTAGTTGGCGCAGGGCATGCACTCACCAATGTTTATGATGGTATTGGTGATTACTACTTAGGCATTGAACCAAATACCAATAAGGCCTTGGAATTGATGAATAAAGAATGGAATGATTTTCCACAATCTCATTATCAATTGTATAAACAATATTTAAATATCAACTATCGGGCTAATAAAAAAGAAGCAGGACCTATTGTTGAAAGTTTAGTAACTGAAATATTGAATAATCCTGCGGCAGTAGAAGATGACTACATGACGCTTTCTTCATATGCTAGCGGAGTAAAATTAACAGCGCTGTCTGATCAAATTAGCGTCAAAATGAAAACAAAATACCCTGATGGTGCTTGGAAATTCAATACAGAAATGAGGGCATTGAATAGTATAACTGACTTAGATAAAAGAACGGAAACAATTGATGCACTCATTGCTAAATACCCTGCCAAAACGGTGAATCAAAAAGCAGAATACAATCGCTTGTATCAATCCATTGCTCAAATTTATGCCAATGGAAAATCGCCGATACAAATGGATAAATTATTGCAATACAGTGCTAAACTTACTCCAGCTAGCAGAGCATCTTTGTTTAACAATATTGCTTGGGGCTGGGCTTATACCAAGGACACCATGTATTCTCAAGCAGAACAATTATCTAAGAAAACAATTGATTGGGCAAAAAGGGAACTTTCAAACCCAGCAGAAATCAAACCCGATTTTTTTACCAATGCCATGTGGGATGAAAATAGAAAATCAACTTATGCGATGTATACAGATACATACGCCTATATTTTATTCAAATTAAAAAATTATCCTACCGCTTTAGTTTATGCAAAAGACGGATGTATAATCAATAAATGGGCTAATAGTGAGTACAACGATCGCTATGCAAGTATTGCTGAAAAAGTATTATCCAGTTCGGCAATCATTTCCGATTTGAGCCCATTGGTAGAGAAAAATGCTGCTGGCAGCAAAACAAAAGAAGTGCTTAAGAATGCTTTGATAAAAGAACTTGGTTCAGCATCTGCTGCTATCGAAAAATTAAACATCTTAGCCAATGCTGGTGCCATAAAAGCCAAAGAAGCCTTGGTTAAAAAAATAATTGATGAGCCATCCGTAGATTTTAAATTAAAGAACCTTGATGGTCAAGATGTTCAATTAGCTAGCTTAAGAGGAAAAGTAGTGGTAATTGATTTTTGGGCTACCTGGTGCGGACCATGTATTGCTTCTTTCCCAGGAATGCAAAAAGCGCTAGATAAATATAAGAATGATCCAAATGTGGCATTTTTATTTGTTGACACATGGGAGAACCAAGAAACCATGGAAAAAAGAACCAAAGAAGTGTCCGATTTTATATCAAAAAACAAATACAGCTTTAACGTTTTATATGATGAAAAAGATTCATCTGAAGCCTACAAAGTGGTAACTGCCTATAAAGTAGATGGCATTCCTACCAAGTTCATTATTGGGAAAGACGGAAAAATAAAGTTTAAAAGCGTTGGAGGAGACTCAAATGCCGATAAATTGGTAGCTGAATTGAGTGCCATGATTGAAATGGCAGGCAATTAATTTGGTTAAAATCAGTAAAACACCTACTTTTGCCGCCCCAAATCTGTTATTGGCAGATTTTCCAACCTCGGTTGGAATCCACTGGGACAAACCAATTTTTAACCAAAAAAATTCAAGTAATGAACAATTACGAATTGATGGTGATTTTCACACCGGTATTGTCTGAAGAAGAATTTAAATCTTCACAGAAAAAATACCAAGATCTTATAGCCGAATTAGGCGGATCTACTGTGCACAGCAATCCTTGGGGATTGAAATCACTTGCTTACCCAATCCAGAAGAAAACCACAGGCATTTACTGGGTTCTGGAGTACACCCTCCCTGCTGAAGGAATCGAAAAAATGAAGATTCAGTTTTTACGTGATGAGCAAGTTATGCGTCACATGATGACACGTCTCGATAAAAACGCCGTCGAGTACAATTACACCAAAAGAAATGGCGGATTTCCGAAACTTGATAAAACTGTAGCTTAATCATGGCAAAGAACGAAATCAAATACCTGACAGCAATCAAACAGGAGAAGCCAAAAAAGAAATTTTGTCGCTTCAAGAAATACGGTATTAAGTATGTTGATTATAAAGACATCGAGTTTTTGAAGAAATTCGTAAACGAACAAGGTAAATTATTGCCTCGTCGTTTAAGCGGAAACTCTTTGAAGTACCAACGCAAAGTAACAGAAGCTGTAAAGAAGGCACGTCAAATGTCTTTAATGCCTTTTGTAACTGACTTATACAAATAAACCAATTAGTGAACCATCCCTAATCTCGCGCAAGCGGGAGACAGTCAAATCAAAATAATCGATTGGGCGCTGGGCTAAAACAAGAACAATGCAAGTTATTTTAATTCAAGATGTAGACAATTTAGGTGGTAAAACAGAGTTAGTAACCGTTAAAAACGGTTATGCGCGTAACTTTTTGATTCCTCAAAAATTTGCAATCGAAGCCAATCCTTCTAATTTAAAGCAATTAGAAGAAAAATTAAAGGTGAAGGCAAAGAAAGAAGCTGCTATGCTTGCTGAGATCAACAAAGTGATTGAAGTATTGAAATCATCTCCTGTTAAATTGGGTGCAAAAACTGGTACTAGTGGGAAAATCTTTGGAGCAGTTACTGCCCTTCAGATTACCCGTGCCATCCGCGACCAAAAAGGCTATGAAATTGATCGCAAGCGTATTACCATTGCAGACGAAGTGAAAGAATTGGGTACTTATAAAGCTACCATCGACTTTGGTAACGGAAACAATACCGAAATTGAGTTCGAAGTAATTGGCGAATAAGCTCCATCTAAAGACTTTACTTAAATAATACTTTTGAAAAAAAACCTCGATTTATCGGGGTTTTTTTGGTATTTGCCGAAAACCCCTATCTTTATGTATCCAAATGCAAAGGGTTCCAGGTCTCAGAACGTTTTTACGTAAATGGTTCAGATTTTTGGTTACTAATTTGGCTTTGGTTTTTTGATCACTTAATTTCTTAAAAATGAACATTTACGTTGGAAATCTTAACTGGAACATGTCTAGTGAAGACCTGCAGAACCTGTTTACTCCATTTGGTGAAGTAACCAGTGCAAAAATTGTTACTGACAAATTCAACAACGACCGTAGCAAAGGCTTTGGTTTTGTTGAAATGGCTGATGATGACGCAGCTCGCGCTGCCATCGCAGGCTTACATGACACTGATGTTATGGAGCGCAAAATTGTTGTAAACGAATCTACCCCACGCCCTGAAGGCGAAAGAGGCGGCTTTAAGAAGAAGCCTTATGGTGGTGGTGGAAATCGCGGTGGCGGTGGCTACGGCGGTGGTGGAAATCGCGGTGGCGGTGGATACGGTGGCGGCGGTGGTCGTGATCGTGGAAACAGCGGCGGCGGTGGTGGATACAACAGATACTAAACCATTCAACCAGCAAATTTTCAATCCGTTCCGATATTTTCGGAACGGATTTTTTTTATTTTCTACTGTGCATTCAACTACTCCTATACAATCAACTCTGGCATATTTGATGGCTGTAACAGTAGAAGACCTTGTATAAAATCTATTCGCTAATTGCTGCAATACCTGGCAATACTTTTCCTTCAAAATATTCTAGCATTGCACCTCCACCAGTACTTACATAACTAACCTGATCGGCAAAACCAAATTGATTCACCGCTGCAACACTATCACCACCTCCTACTAAACTAAATGCACCATTGGCCGTTGCTGCTGCAACAGCAATAGCGATTGTTTTGGTGCCATGTTGAAATTGCTCCATTTCAAAAACACCCATTGGACCATTCCATAAAATGGTTTTAGATTGTTTAATAGCATTGGCAAAATGTTCACATGCATTAGGACCAACATCTAAACCCATCCAACCATCAGGGATAGCATTGGAAGGCGCTGTAGCAATATTTGCATCTGCAGCAAAATTATCTGCAATGATGCTATCGCTAGGGAGATGAATATGGACTCCTTTAGCAGTGGCTTTTTTAAGAATCTCTAATGCAGTTTCAATGCGATCATCTTCGCATAAACTTTTTCCGATATGGCCTCCTTGAGCTTTCATAAATGTATAGGCCATTCCTCCTCCAATAATAATATCTGTTGCTCTTTCTAATAAATTTTCGATGATCAAAATTTTATCACTCACTTTAGCACCACCAATGATTGCAGTAAATGGTTTTTCTGCTTTATGCAAAACCAATTCGGCCGCTTTTACTTCTCCTTCCATTAAGAGGCCAAACATTTTTTTACCTTTCTCAAAAAACTGCGCAATCACTGCAGTAGATGCATGGGCTCTATGTGCTGTGCCAAATGCATCATTCACATACACATCACCCAACTGACTTAATTTTTTTGCAAATTCCGCATCTCCTTTTTCTTCTTCTTTGTAGAAACGAAGATTTTCTAACAACAACAATTCGCCGGGTTTTAATGCAGCAGCTTTTTGATGGGCATCTTCGCCAATACAATCGTTCGCAAATTGAACTTCTACAGCAGCTACCAGTGCATCGCTAATTAATTTCTGCAAATGACCCACAATATGAATCAATGAACTCTTGGTTTCAGGTCCATCTTTGGGCCTACCCAAATGGCTCATCAATATTACACTTCCACCATCTTTTAAAATTTTTGTAATGGTAGGAATAGCAGCACGCATGCGATTGTCATCGCCGATAGCATAGGTTTGTTTATCTAAGGGAACATTGAAATCTACGCGAATCAATGCTTTTTGTCCGTTGAAATTGTGGGTTGAAAAAAGGCTCATAGAAATATTTTTATTGCTGATGTAATTTATTGAAAAAGGATAACAAAAATGCCGGCAACTTGGCCGGCATTTAAAATATTGAGAGCATATTATTTATTGATCAATCCAGCAAAATAATTTACTGTTCTAACCAATTGGCTTACATAACTCATTTCATTATCATACCAACTAACCGTTTTAACCATTTGCGTATCACCTACTGTCATTACTTTGGTTTGAGTAGCATCAAATAAAGAACCAAAATGTGTACCAATAATATCGGTGCTTACAATTTCATCTTCATTGTATCCGAAGCTTTCATTGCTAGCTGCTTTCATGGCTGCATTGATTTCTTCGGCAGTCACTTTTTTAGATAAGATAGTTGTTAATTCTGTTAATGAACCAGTGATGGTAGGAACACGTTGAGCACTTCCATCTAATTTACCTTTCAATTCTGGCAATACCAATCCGATTGCTTTAGCAGCTCCTGTGCTATTGGGCACAATGTTTTGTGCAGCAGCACGGGCTCTTCTTAAATCGTTTTTCGGATGTGGTGCATCCAATGTATTTTGATCATTGGTATATGCATGTATGGTAGACATGATACCAGTTATAAGGCCATATTGATCATTCAACACTTTGGCCATTGGAGCCAAGCAGTTGGTAGTGCATGATGCACAAGAAATAATGGTTTCAGAACCATCTAAAATATGGTGGTTTACATTGAACACCACCGTTTTTAAATCGCCCGTGGCTGGTGCAGAAATTACTACACGCTTTGCTCCTGCTTTTAAATGCGCTGCGGCTTTATCTTTGTCTGTAAAGAATCCTGTAGATTCTATCACTACATCTACACTATGAGCTCCCCAAGGTATTTGAGCAGGGTCTTTTTGAGCGTATATTTTTACAGTATCTCCATTTACAACAATTGAATCTTCTGTTGAAGTAACAGTAGCATCGAAACGTCCTTGAGCACTATCATACTTTAGCAAATGTGCCAAAACTACTGGACTTGTTAAATCATTGATCGCAACAACTTCAATTCCTTTCATGTTATAAATCTGGCGAAAAACCAATCTTCCAATTCTTCCAAAGCCATTGATGGCAACTTTAACTGTACTCATTTGATGCTGATTTTAATGATAAATTGCTAATTAGGGTGCAAATTTACAGCTTATCCACAGAATATTTCAACTTAGTATAATAAAGAAGGCAAAAAGTTTGGCTGAAAAGCCTCCTAACCCTATTTTTGCATCCCGATTAAAAAACGGCCGGTTCGTCTATCGGTTAGGACAGCCCCCTTTCACGGGGCAAAGACGGGTTCGATTCCCGTACCGGCTACAAAGCCCTCGAGCGTAAGTGAGAGGGTTTTTGCATTTAAGAACGTGCCGAACTTGTTCGGCTAAGTGAGTAAATGTAAAAACCCAGCAGCGGCGAAGCCGATGCGAGGGCTTTGGGTTAATCCAAAACCGAGGAAGTCGGCGAAACGAAGTGCAGCCGACAGTCCCGAAATGGTGCAAAGGCTTTGGGTAAGGCCAACATTTAGGGAAGACAACGAGCGAAGCGATGTTGGCAGTCCCGAAATAGGAAGTCGGCGAAACGAAGTGCAGCCGACAATCCAGGAACATCAAAAAGGTCTTACACGTTATTTCTGACTCAATATTTCAAAAAGTAATTTATTCACATAAAAGCTTTCCCTTCCCCACTTTTGCTTTTCCAAAAAATCATTCTTCACTAATTCCTCCAAATATCTAATAGCAGTACTTCTACTAACAGACAAGTCACGTTCAATAAATTCAATTTTTGTGTAAGGGTATTTAAATAAATTATTTAGTAAGTCCTGACTATATAATTTTGGCAGCTTTGCTTTTAAATCATGTTTATACTTTTGCATTGCTTTATGAATAGCATTAATTAAAAGAACACCTTCTTTAGCAGTATTTTCAACACCGTCTAAAATAAATAAAATCCAAGGTTCCCAATTTCCAGTTACTCTTACTTGTTGTAATTGTTCGTAATAGTCACTTTTTTTACTAATAATATACCTACTCAAATAAAGTACAGGAAGATCTAATAATTTTTTATTAACTAAATATAAAATATTAATGATTCTACCAGTACGTCCATTACCATCATAAAAAGGGTGAATCGTTTCAAACTGATGATGTATGATTGCCATTTTAATTAATGGATCTATATCTGTTAAATCATCGTTATTGATAAATTCCTCGAGATTTTGCATTAAAGTTTCAATCTCTATTGCATCCTGTGGCGGCAGATAAACAACCTCTCCGGTCTTTTCATTTAATAATTTGGTACCAGGAACTTTTCTAAATCCTGCTTCATTATGTTCAATGATTGCTTGAATTTTTAAAATATGATTATTAGTAAGCAATCCAGTAGACTGTATTAAACTATATCCATGTTTTAAAGCTTCAGAATATAGATGTACTTCTTTTGCTTCAGGGGATGTAAACAAATTAGAATAAACACTACTTTGGTATACTTCAGCATATGTGCTTATGATGTTTTCAATAGCTGAACTTTCCTTTGCTTCTCTTAATGTGAGTGTTTCAAGCAGAATATTTTGGTTGGGAATGCTTGTAATAACCCCTTTAAATTCTGCAAGACGCTGATGTGAAGCCGCTACTTTTTTTAAAACAGCCTTTGTTTCGACTTCAATTTGTAAAGGTAATAAGGGAATCATTTTGACTCATTTAAATCAAATATAAGTCAAAATATGCATTTTTTGACTTATATAGTGAAAATAGGTGTCAAAAATTATACTATTTGAATCATAAGCAATTATTGAAGATTTTTTTAATCTTGGAATCTAAAATTGCCCTCACATCCCCTGTAAATTCTTCCAAACCCGAGGAAGTCGGCGTAACGAAGTGAAGCCGACAGTCCCGAAATTTGATATTACATGCCTGCTTAAGGCTTTGAATCATTGAGAAAGTAATATTTCATTGAAAATAAGGTCACAATTAAAAGAACCACCAAAAAAATAGAAAAAATATCAATGGTGATTTTTTCTTTACTTTTCTGCTTGATGGAAGTAAAAAGTTCTCTAAACTTTTTTGTTAAAGTAATAGAACCGATTATGATAATAATAATATAAAAGGAAGAGATTTAGTTACACTTTCAACATTAAAATTAATAAATTTATCCTATGTGCTACTACAACTCCATTCAACTCACTAAGAAGAAAATGCTTGAACTCAACAAGCATAAAAAAGAAATAGCACCCATTATCAAAACGGTACAATCTGGTTTTAGTTATGATTCTTGGCCAATCATTGTTGCAGATCCATCCGAAGGTTGGAAGGCAGAATTGGCGCACTGGGAATTCATTCCTTGGTGGATCAATGATGGAGCGGCATTATTAGAAAGCAGAAAGAAATTTACAACACTCAATGCAACAGCTGAAAAATTGTTGGAGAGTAAAATGTATAAATCGGCTGCTGCTTCGCGAAGGTGTTTGGTATTGAGTTCAGGATTTTATGAATGGAGGCATTTTAAACCAGCAGGTGCAAAAAAAGACCAAGCTTATCCTTATCATATTGCTGTTCAATCAACAGAAGCAGAATCCTTGTTTTATATGGCAGGAATTTGGCAACCTTGGACCGACCAATCATCGGGTGAAATGTTACACAGTTTCGCCATTGTAACAACAGCTGCTAATTTGATGATGCAACAGATACATAACACTAAAAAAAGAATGCCGACCATACTTAGTAAAGAATTAGCAGAGGAATGGATTAGTCCAATAACCCAAGAGAGAATTCAATCAATTGCAGCCTACCAGTATCCTTCTGAAAAAATGATGGCCTACACAATTGAAAAAGATTTTAATAGGAGCGCAGCAAATCCAACAGAACCGCATATCTATGAAGAATTACCAAGCATTCACATTTAGCAGGAATAAAAATCAATCAAAAAGGCTGCCCATGCGTTTGTTTGATCAAACGCTGAGAGATAAATGTAGATTGACTGATCAGGCTTAAGAAAAAATTTGTTGAATTACCACCAAAAAACCGCTGAACCAATCTGCCGGTTGCCGTTCTAAAGGCAAAATGCTTTTGCCAGTTTTCCTCGTAGTTTTTTTCCATCGAAGCAAGACTCAACTCCCCTTTTAAGAACAAATTCATTTGCTCGAAAGCCAATTTACCCGCATGCATGGCCATACTCATGCCATTGCCACATAAAGGAGTTATTAAGCCTGCAGCATCTCCAACATAAAGCATATGATTCTGAATCTGTTCTTTTTGATCAAAACTAATTTGAGAAATAGTTAAGGGCTGATCATACAAAAATTCAGCCTTTGAAAAAATATCCGCCAGATGCGGGTTCAATGATAAAATATTTTTTTCCATTTGGGAAATAGAGTTGCCCGAAGAAACTAAATTTTGCGAATTGGTTAAATAACACAAACAAGATTTGCCATCTTCAATGGCTGAAATGCCGCAATAGCCTCCAGGGAAATTATGCAACGAAATTTGATTGGCCGGATGAGGATAGTATATATGATATTTAACTCCAATGAAATGATTGATTTTACTGGGCTTTTTCTGAATAAATGATCGCTTCCACTTTACATCTAGGTTGGATCTTTTCCCAAATGAGCCCACCACTAATTTAGCAGCAACGATTTGCTGATCGGCATATATAGTAAAGCCATTATTATGAAATTGAACATCATTCACTTTTGTAGCAGTATGAAATACAACACCCAATTGTTTGGCTACTAAAAATAAAGCATTGTCCAATGTATATCTACTAATACCAAATCCACCCAATGGCAAATCAAATGGGTATGCTTTACCTTGAATAGAAGAAACACAGAGCTTTTCAATTGATGGCAGGTTCCATTTACTCAAAGGAATGCCACAACGTTCTAAAAAATCCCAACTTTCAAAACTGATGTACTCACCACAAACTTTATGAAATGGATAATTTTCTTTTTCAAATAAAACTACTTTATACCCTTGTTGAGCAGCCTGTATGGCAAGGGTCAAACCACCTAATCCACCACCTACAATTCCTATATCAAATAATTCATTCATTCGGCAGCTGAGATTGATGATAAACAATTAAATACCTAAAAGCCCATTGCCAGCTGATTTGAGCGCTAATTATCCCTGCCTTGTTCAATAGTTGTTTCCATTCTGAAAGCAGAAACCCCCTCAAAACACTAAGCGGCGCATCGTGTTTAACCAAATACGATTTGGAAAAAAGGCTGGTCAATAATTTAATAGAATAAAATGCTAACCAATGGCGATGCAGATCATTGATAAAAAATCCTATAGCTGCATGATCCCGCATCCATTTTAATTGTTTGATCAATTGATCTTCATTAAAATGATGACAAAACAAACTCGAAAAAATGATATCTGGTTTATGATTCAGTTCAACCATTGCATAATCACTTGCAATAAAACGGGCATGTTTTTGTAAATCTGGGTTTTGCTGAGCAACTTGAATACATGCAACTTTTAAATCAATTCCAATAAGCTGTACTTCAATTTGTTTTTTTTGGCAATATCGCAGAATCGCCAATAAATTATCTCCCCCACCACATCCAATTTCACAAACGGTTATTTTTTTTCTGTCTGCTAATAATTGCTTAAATCCTTTTATGGTAATTGCATGTCCACCCAATATTGTATTGATGGTATTGAGTTCCTGCATATTGAGTAATATATCCTCAAATGGAATAGTCTCCTGATCAAGCAATTCTAACTCATATGATTTAGCAATACTCATGAGCGCTTTACTGCGGTAAATGTTTCCATGGTTAATCCCGGACCAAAAGCCATACCTAAGATAGTGGCATTGTCTTGGCTTGTAGCTTCCATTATTTCTTTTAATACATACAATACGGTTGGCGAAGACATATTTCCATGGTTGAATAAAACTTTTCGTGAATGTTTTAAATGATCATCACTTAGTTTCATTTTTCTTTGTACCAAATCGAGAATTCGTTTACCACCAGGATGAATACACCAGTGTGTAATATCGGAAAATTGTAAATTATTTTTAGCCAATGCATTTACAATGAGTTGTTCTACATCTGCCTCAATTAACTGTGGGATATAACTACTCAACGTCATCAGAAATCCTTTACTACTTAATTTCCAAGCCATATCAGTTTGGCCCTTATCTTCCACTTGAGCATAGAAGTCTTTGAGAGTGATTGCTTTTTTTGATGAAATACAGTTGCTAATTAATACAGCTGCAGAGCCATCTGCAAACAACAAACTACTTGCTGCATTGTCTTCAGAAAAAGCTTGTTGAAAATGAAGCGTACACAATTCAGTTGCTACTACAATTACATTGGAATTAGGTGTACTATCGCAGATCATTTTAGCCAACTTCAATCCATGAATGGCTGCATAGCATCCCATAAAATTGATTGATGTTCTAAAAATAGTTGATGGCAATTCCAAAGATTGCATGATTTGCAAATCCAAACCTGGTGCGCTCATTCCAGTACAACTTACTGTAATTAAATGGGTAATAGCTTTAGCATTAATCACTCCATTAATACATTTATTGATAGATTCAATAGAAAGCGATAAGGCCTCTCTTTCAAAAATTTCCATTCGTTGCTCTAGATCAGGAAAAGGATGGTCTTTTTGTAAAGGAATAAAATCATGAACTGCCAAAGCAGCATTATAGTCTGCTATAATAGAATAGCGAGTATTAATCCCGCTATGATCGTATAAAAATTTAAGCTTTCTGCTTTCGCTTGCATCTAATTGATAAGATGCTTGCATGAATTTACAAATATCAGCTTGTAAATGCTGGTAGGCTGGTTCTGCGGTTGCTATTGAAATAATCTCAGCCATTGTGTTTTAGAATAAGTAAAGTAATAAATCCACCATTAGATGCTATAGATGCAATCCAATTCATGCGCATGGTTCGTTTAAAATCGGCATTCCTTTCATCTTTCCATACTTGGATGGCCCAGAATAAAAAAAACAGAATAACAGGTATAAAAAAAACTTGAAGAATAAAAAACAACTCAATTTGCTGAATTGATAGAAAATGAAAGGCCAACAAAGAAAATGCAAACGCGTAAAGCAGTCCACAAAAAACAAATGTGCCTCTCTTTCCCAAAAGCATGGAGATGGTAGTAACACCATCTTCCTTGTCTTGTTGGTGTTGGTAGATTTGTGTGATAGGATAAAAACCCCCGATTAATAAAATGGCAGCAACAATCAGTAAAGGAGAAATTTCATTAAACTGAATATTGCTACTTACCAAACTCACTAACACAAAAATCAATCCCCCTTGGTTCAGCACTACCGTTAAGTAGCCAATGATCGGATATTTTTTTAAGCGAATCTTTCTAAAACTATACAATCTAGAAAAAACAATATAAACCAATAACCAAAGGGCCTTATCCCATCCAAAAAATTGGTTCATCCAGATGATTGCTAAAATATCCATCAACCTAGTAATAAAACTTAATTGCTTATCAGGCGAAGGTGGCTTTTCTATTCCACCAATACTGCCCTTATCTTGATCTTGTAAACTATTGTAGCCATTACTCGAAGGATAAACCAACACATGCAAAATAAAAAACAAAACTGCTGCTTTATACCAATTAATTTCCGAAAGCATACTCAACGCAAAACAAAAAACAGGCATTAAAAAAAATGAAAAAGGGAATCGGAGTAATTGTATGGTTGATTTTTTAAGCATAATAATTATTCTAGCTTGTAGGTCTGATGCATTTCAGGAATTTCAACATTGGAAAAATGTTTTCTTCTTAATCGAATAGCAAAATCTTGCTGCACTTCATATTCTCCATGCACTAAAAAAAGCGTTTTTACTTGCGCTGGATCTTGGCATGCAAGAAATTGACAAAGGTCATCATAATCACCATGTGCGCTCATATTTCGCATTGAGCCAACTTCGGCAACTACCTCAAACATTTCACTAAATATTTTGACCTCCTTTGCACCGCTCATTAATTTTCCTCCCAAAGATCTTGGCTCGCAATAGCCCACCAGCAAAATCGTATTCTTACTATCCCCAATATTGTTCATAATATGGTGCTTAACCCTACCTGCGTCGGCCATACCACTTGCCGAAATAATTACACAGGGTTGATTTAACTCATTCAAACGTTTACTTTCATCAACTGTTTTAATAAATGTTAATCCTGTAAAATCAAATGGATCAGCATCGGATTCCATTATTTTTCTTATTCGCTTATTGAAATAACTAGGGAATTTTTTTAAAACCGCTGTTGCCTCTCTACTCAGCGGACTATCAACAAAATATGGAACTTTGGGCAATCTATTTTCAATTTCCAATTGATTTAAAGCATAGAGCAATTCTTGTGTTCTACCTACACTAAAAGCTGGGATAATGAGCTTGCCTTTTTTTTCTATACATGTATGTTTTATCCAAGATGCTAAACCATCTACCATTCCAAAAACTTCGTTGTGCAATTTATTCCCATAGGTACTTTCTAAAATAATATAATCAGCTTGTTCAAAAGTTTGAGGAGAACGGAGAATGGCATCATTGTACCTACCCACATCTCCACTAAAAGTAATATTGGTAATTTTCCCATCTTCCTTTATCCTAAGATGAACAACTGCACTTCCAATAATATGTCCTGCATCTGTAAATAAGCACTCTACCCCATCGCAAACATGGGTCCAAATATTGTACTCTACTGTTTTAAATAAATCCAACACTTCTTCTGCATGCTCTAGATCGTATAAGGGTTCAAATGGAGGCAATCCTTGTTTGGCCCTTCTTTTATTAATGAACTTGGTATCATCTCTTTGAATTACGGCAGAATCTTCCAGTAAAATAGCCCCTAATTCTTTAGTAGCCGGAGTTGAGAAAATGACTCCTTTAAATCCTTCTTTGTATAATTTAGGTACTAATCCAGAATGATCGATATGAGCATGGGATAAAATTAAATAATCAACTGTTGCCGCATCAAAACCAAATTCGGCATTCAATTCAATTGTTTCTTTTCCCATTCCCTGAAACAAACCACAATCCAGCAATATTTTTTTGCCATTTTTCAAACTCAACAAATGCTTAGAACCGGTAACTGTTCTTGCTGCCCCATGAAAACGAATATTCATAATGATTTTGCTTTAAAACTCCAATGTATAATAAACTCAGAAACTTTTTCTCCTTCTTCATTAGTACCAATAGATGTACAAGCCAAGGTTCTCCCCTCGCCTGTTTGAATACATGCTTCAATTACCGATTCAACTGCTGCTCCATCTTTACAAGTAAAAGAAATCACCCCAGTGGCTTTTTTAAAAAACTTGCCTTCAATTCCTACAACCAACATACTCACTGTTGGTTTTCTTTTATACGTTTGACCAACAGCAAATAGGCCAGTACTCATTTCTGCAGCCATAGATTGTACCGCAAAATACATGGAACGAAATGGATTTTGATTTAGCCAATTGTGCTTAACAATAATTACAGCTTCATTGGAAGTTAATTTGCCAACTCTCAAGCCAGCAACAAATGAAGCAGGTAATTTTACTAACTTAAAAAAAGCAAATTTAAATGGATTGGAAATGGTTTTCTGAAATTGCTCAAACTCGGGATTCATTACAATAAGATTGTTGTTGATAAACATTTATCCCTTTCAAGATAAACAATATTTTAATTACAACAATAATGCAGCCAATAGATAATCAGCCACCAGGATTAAAATACAGCTAACTACAACCGCACTGGTACTTGCTCTACCAATTTCCAATGCACCACCTTTAACATTGTACCCAAAATAAGCAGAAATGCTGCTAATGATAAATGCAAAAGTGTAGGCTTTATACAAGGCAAAATTAATATTGTAAAAATTGAGGCTCTGCCTTAACCCAATATCAAAGATATCAGTAGCCAAAATACCCGCTAAATTACCCGCTGTTCTACCACCCCAAATACCCAAGATTGCAGAAATAACTACTAAACAAGGAATTACCAACAATGCGGCTAAGATTTTTGGCATGATCAAATAACTCTTGGTATTAATGCCCATTATTTCTAATGCATCTATCTGTTCGCTAATTCGCATATTACCCAGTTCACTGGCAATTTTACTTCCAATAACGCCAGCTAATACAATACTCAATACCGTTGGAGATAACTCTAATATCATACTATCTCTAACAATTTGAGCAATGGTTGTTTGAGGAACCAACGGACTTACCAACTGATATGCTGTTTGAACCGTAGTTACAGCTCCAAGAAACAAAGAGATGATTATTACAATTGGCAATGCCCCAAACCCAATTTCAACACATTGATGCATGAACTCTTTCCAATACATTTTACCATTCTCTGGTTTGGTAAACATACCTTTTAACATCAAAAGATAAGCGCCAAAATGATTGAGGAAACTAGACATGAAGAATTATGAATTATGAATTATGAGATATGAGATACATATTACGAAGGTACAGTTTATTTTACACGCTTTCTTCGCTTCCACCAAACGCTTCTTTGCACCTGCTCATTTGTGTCTATCCTGCACTTCAATTGAGCATCCACCACCGCAACCATTGCCATATTGATGATATTACGAACTGAACTTCCGAGTTGCAAAACATGTACCGGCTTTTTCATCCCCAATAAAATAGGTCCGATTGCATCTGCCCCTCCTACTTCTTTTAATAAATTATACGCCACATTCCCTGCAGTTAAATTCGGGAACATCAACACATTTACATCTTTATCTACCAATTCACTGAAAGGATAATTGTCTTTTAATATTTCTTTATTGAAAGCCAAACTCCCCTGCATCTCTCCATCAACAATCAAGGAAGGGTTTCTTTGCTTTAAAATTCTAGTTGCTTCCGCTACCAATTTTGCTTCTGGAGAATCACTGCTTCCAAAATTGCTATAGCTCAACATGGCAATTCTTGGTGTAAGATTAAAATTTCTTACTTCTTTTGCAACCATCATAGTAATATCAGCTAATTCCTCTGCACTAGGGCTAAAATTAACTGTGGTATCAGCTAAAAACAAAGGACCTTTTTTAGTGAGCAATAAATACATGCCAGCAATTTTATTAACCCCTTCCTCTGTTCCGATTATTTGCAATGCAGGCCTGATAGCTTCTGCGTAATTTTTAGTAAGTCCCGACAACATTGCATCGGCATCTCCAGTTTCAACCATCATACAACCAAAATGATTTCGGTCTTTCATGATCTTACAACTCTCATATTGATTAAACCCTTTTCTGTTTCGCTTATTGAAAAAAAGTTGGCCGTAAAACTCGCGTTTTGATTCCATCTCCTCACTTCTTGGATCGATGATTGGAATATCTGTTAGATCCAAATTATTTTGTTCAGCGATTTTATTAATTTTAATAGGGTCTCCTAATAAAATTGGATAAGCAATGCCTTCATCATAAACAATGCTGGCTGCTTTTAAAATTTTTAAATTATCGGCTTCGGCAAAAACCAAACGCTTTGGATCTTTTCTGGCTTTGCTACCAATTACCCTAATTAATTGATTATCGAGACCCAATCTTTTATTTAATTCTAATGCATAAGCATCCCAATTGGTAATTTCTTTTTGCGCAACACCACTTTCTATTGCAGCCTTTGCAACAGCTGGAGCTATGGTAGACAATAAGCGAGGATCGAGTGGTTTAGGAATAATGTACTCAGGGCCATAACTCATATTTGTTTGGTTATAGGCCATATTTACAATATCCGGAACTGCAGAACGAGCCAGCTCTGCCAAAGCCCTTACAGCAGCCAATTTCATGGCTTCATTTATTTGTGTGGCCCTAACATCCAATGCTCCTCTAAAAATATATGGGAAGCCCAAAACATTGTTTACCTGATTAGGAAAATCTGATCTTCCAGTAGCCATAATTAAATCCTTACGCACAACGATGGCTTCATCATATGTTATTTCAGGGTCAGGATTTGCCATGGCAAATACTATTGGATTTTTAGCCATCGATTTAACCATGGCTTGTGTTACTACATTCCCAACACTTAGACCCAAAAAACAATCAGCATCTTTTAACGCTTTTTCTAAAGTCCAATCAGATTTCTTAACAGCAAATTTTTGGCGTATTGGTCCTAAATCGGTTCTGCCTTCATGTAGCACACCATCTTTATCAAATACAATAAAGTTTTCGTATTTAGCTCCTAGAGCAACATACAATTGTATGCATGCCATGGCTGCTGCACCAGCACCATTAATTACAAAACGAACTTTTTCGATTTTCTTTTTCTGCAAATGCAATGCATTAATCATCGCTGCACTGCTGATTATGGCAGTACCGTGTTGATCATCATGCATTACCGGAATTTTCATCTGCTCTTTTAACTGCTGCTCAATATAAAAACATTCGGGTGCTTTGATATCTTCTAAATTGATTCCTCCAAAAGTGGGCTCCAATGCTTTTACAATTTGAACAAATTTCTCCGGATCTTTTTCATTAATCTCAATGTCAAAAACATCGATATCTGCAAATATCTTGAACAAGACCGCTTTTCCTTCCATAACAGGCTTACTTGCAGTAGGCCCAATATCACCTAAACCCAATACAGCTGTTCCATTGGTAATTACACCTACTAAATTTCCTTTAGCGGTATATTTATATACATCCTCAACATTATTGAAAATTTCCTTGCAAGGTTCGGCAACACCAGGACTATACGCCAATGATAAATCTCGCTGTGTTTTGGCTTCTTTTGTAGATACTACTTCTATTTTCCCTGGTCTTCCACTAGCGTGGTATTCCAATGCTTGTTCTCTTCTTAAATCAGTTTGTTTAGACATATATTCAATTCGTTAAAATCTGGTTGAAAATAATTTATACATGTGCGCCTAAATATGCCATCATTCCCATTCCTATTTCGATGGCATTTTCATCAATATCAAATTTAGGAGTATGTACTTGATGTACAATCCCCTTAGCTTCATTTCTAACACCCAAACGATAAAAACATCCAGGTATTACTTGTGTGTAATAACCAAAGTCTTCTGCACCCATCCGCATTTCTGTTTCTTCTACTTGCTCTTTTCCCATGAACTCATCGGCCAATTTCCAAGCTGCTTCTGTAAATACTGGATCATTATCTACAGTAGGATAACCAATATCAATATGCAAATCTAATTCAGCCCCCATCCCTTCTACAATACTTTTTGCTTGATGACGAATCAATTCATGTGCTTTGTATCTCCATGTTTCATCCATTGCACGAAATGTACCCATTAACTTAACTGCTGATGGAATTACGTTGGTGGTATTGCCTCCTTGTATAGAACAAATAGACAATACAGATGGTGATAATGGATTTTTGTTGCGTGATATGATTTGTTGTAAACCAATGATTAAATGTGATGCAATTAAGACTGTATCTGCTGTTAAATGAGGAGCTGCGGCATGTCCGCCTTTTCCGCGAATGGTGATGTAAATTTCATCGGCACTAGCCATTACCCTTCCTTTTCTAAAACTCAATTTTCCTACATCCAATCCTGGATGCACATGCAAACCTATAATTCCCTTTGGTCTTGGATTATCCAATGCACCATCTTTAATCATATAACTTGCGCCTCCTGGATTTTTTTCTTCACCAGGTTGAAAAATGAGTTTTACTGTTCCCTCCCATTCATCTTTTAACTCATTCAAAATTTTTGCCGCACCCAATAAAATACTGGTGTGTACATCATGACCACAAGCATGCATTACACCTGTATTATTTGATTTATAAGGCACATCATTCTCTTCTACAATTGGCAATGCGTCCATATCTGCTCTAAGTGCAATAACCCGGCTATCCGGATTTTTTCCGCAAATAATTCCAACAACACCAGTTGTTGCTAAGGTTTCAAAAGGAATTCCAAATTGTGTTAATTGCGCTTTTACAAATGCCGCTGTATTTACTTCCTGATAACTCAATTCTGGATTTGCATGTAAATGTCTACGGAAATCAATTGCTTCAGGAGCATATTTTTTAGCAAGTTGCTTTATTTGATCTTGGAGCATTGGCATCAATTAAATTAAAAAATGTTTTCATCTTTTGGATAGTATTCTATCGCATCTTCAACCACATATACCCCCTGAGGAAAATATTTACTCAATTGCTTACGCAATTTTTCGGCTTCTTCTCTTTTAATAAAATTTCCAATTCTTACTTTGAAATTGGGTGACTGAAAAATGATATAGGTTTTATGTTCAGGAAATTTATTCATCAGATCGGTTTTAATAGCAGTTGCATTATCTCTACTATTGCTGCTACTAACCTGAATTCTAAATCCCTTGTATTGTCCCCCACTCGTCATCATCGAAGTGCGTTTATTAATTTGTGCCTGCTTAGCTGTTAACATATCCATTCTGGCATCCTTTACAATAATGACAGTATCGTTTGCAAATACAAATGAAGCCAGTATTGTAAAAATGGCTACTAATGTACACTTAGCTGTTTTTAAAACCCACATATTTTAAAGTTACTACAAAGTAGATAAAAGTAAATAAATGTACTAAACCCTTAATATCCAGTTGCTCCCACTGTATTAGCACCATTCACAATCGCAATACTAGCACTGCAGCCCAGTCGAGTTGCACCTGCCTCAATCAATTGTTTTGCAAAAGTATAATCCCGAATGCCTCCTGATGCTTTTATATGAACATTATTTGGCAAATGTTTTTTAAACAAGTTAACTGCCTCCACTGAAGCACCTTTATCAGCATAACCTGTAGATGTTTTTAAATAATCGATTCCGGCAACGCCATATAATTCACAACACTTGATAATTTCATCTTCAGTAAGTACTCCACTTTCAATGATTACTTTAATTGTTTTTCCCTTGCTTTTAATGATGGGCATTATATGATTCAATTCATTGGCTAAATATTGCCAATCGCCATTTTTAATAGCACTAATATTTGCCACAATATCTAACTCATCTGCACCATCCACAATAGCCAATACTACTTCAGCAAGCTTTGCTTCAACGGCTGAATAACCAAAAGGAAAACCAATGACTGTAGCCAGTTTTACAGGATTATCTCCTAAAAATGATTTGGCTTTTTTTACAAAATTAGGCGGCACACAAACGGCTGCAAATTGATATTCAATAGCTTCTTTGCAAAGTTTTTCGATATCACTTACCAATGCCGTAGGCTTTAATAATGTATGATCTATGTATGCATTTAGTTTCATCAACTCTTGTATCTCTTATCTTTTATCTCTTATCTTGTATCTCTTATCTCCTATCTCTTATCTCTTATCTCTTATCTCTTATCTCTATTCCCTTCCATGACATGCTTTAAACTTCTTACCCCTTCCACATGGGCAAGGATCCTTTCTTCCAATTTTTGGACCCACTTTTACTGGCTCTTGTTTCACCGGACTTGGATCGTAATAATCATTTTCATTTGCAC
>CANGTR010000024.1 GCA_947456855.1 Sphingobacteriia bacterium
GTGGCTAATTTATCTGGAACAAACACAGGCGATCAAATAAATATTACTGGTAATGCAGCAACCGCAACAAAACTCGCTGCTACTAAAAATATTAATGGCGTAGCTTTTGATGGTAGTTCGGATATCACTATTACTGCAGTAGCTAATGCAGGAACACTATCAGGAACAGCTTTAAATGCAACTGTTACTGGCTCTAGTTTAACTAGTGTTGGTACAATTACAACTGGAACATGGAATGCAACAACTATTGGCATTGCGAAAGGTGGAACAAATACAAATGCAGTTCCAACTGCAGGTGCTATTGTTTACGGTAACGGTACATCCTATGCAATAAGTGGTGTTGGAACAAGTGGACAGTATTTGCAAAGTGCTGGAGCTGGTGCGCCAATATGGGCACAACCGGGCCCTGCAAGTATGCAAGTATTAACCACATCGGGAACTTATACTACACCTGCTGGAGTAAAAGCAATTATGATTGAAATGGTTGGGGGGGGTGGTGGAAGTGGAGCTATTGCAGCAGCAAATGGTAATAATAATGGCACAGTAAGTGGTGGTGGTGGTGGTGGTTCTTATACTAGAGCTTTAATTATCAATCCGGCGTCTTCATATTCGTATATTATTGCCTTGGGTGGAACTGCCAGTGCAATAGGAGTTGCTGGAGGAAATGGGGGTACAACTAGTTTTAATGCAGGGGCTATTACAGCACAGGGCGGAACAGGAGGGGCAGCAGGAACTGCAGCAGGAAACGGCACAGTAAGTTTAGGTGGTGCAGGTGGAGTTTCAGGAATCGGAGGAAATTTTATGAATACTGGGAATGAAGGTGGTACTGGTTTTAGTAGCACTGTGATTTCAGTGGCTGGTTCAGGGGGTAATTCTTATTTTGGAGGTGGGGGTGTTGCCCCAGCTGTAATAGATGGCATGTCTAGACCAGGGGCACCAGGAGGTAGTTATGGAGCTGGAGCTTCAGGCGCTGCAGCAATAAATGTAGCAACAGGTGCTTTAGGAGCAGCTGGTTTTAAAGGAGTAATTATTATTACAGAATATAAATAATTTAATTATTAATGCATTAGTTAGTAAATACTAGTAAAAACCCCATTTTTATTGGGAGTGTTTTTTTGGAAGATGGACAGCTTATCTGTTGCCAAAACAAGCATCAACTTAGATTGATGATGTATTCAATTATTTCCTTAATTTACAAAATTTTAAACTGAAAATTGAATTTATATTTTATGAAACAAGCCATTCTATTTTTCCTAACACTTTCCACTACCAATCTTTTTTCGCAAAAGTCAACTACCTCAACACCTCTTAAAAATAAACCCTACACTATACAAATCTGCACCGATTCTGCCAACAACAGGCAAATTGTTAAGGGATCGAAATCGTTGATATGCAGCAAGGGAGGAAAGAAAAGTTTTCAGATAGACATTAGCTGGAAAATTAAAAACAATGTTATTAACTACAATGGATTAATTGTAAAATCGAGCAATATGGGTGGTTGCATGGAAAAAGACGAATTGCTTTTTTTATTTTCCGACAATACCAGCTTTGCGCTTAAGGCCTGGAACGAGCCCAATTGCGATGGCATTTCTCTATTTGATTTAGAAGGAACTGAGAATAAAAAATATTCAGATAAGAAGTTGGTTTCAATCAGATTGCAAAACGGCAGAACTTTTGAATCGCTCTCCTATCAACCAAGTGGAGATCAGATGAATTATTTCAGAAACGCTGCCAATGCCGTACAGAACAAACTGATTGAAAATGTAAAATGCAAGTAAAGGAAAGCAATTACTTCCCAATTACTTGCATTAAAGCTTGCTCTTGTATTACTTGTTAAAGACTAGTTTTTCTTCTTTGGAACTATTGAGCGCTCGATCTCCCCAATAAAAGGGATAGCATCTTGAATTTCAGTTCTAACTGATGTTTGCAAATAAGCTTCTAGTTGAATAAACTTTGCTGCATTTATTGCACCAATTAGTTTTTTTGTTTTCCCATAATACTTCGCGTACAATTTTTCTAAATTCACATTATTTTTTAATGCAGCTTTAGTAAGCTCGTCTGCTTTTTCATCAGATAAGGTTGCATAATTATTGGCATAATCAGCAATTATTTCCATTTTCTTCATACTCAATGCTTTTCGTTCTTCTTCGTATGCATCATACACAGCCCAAAATGCAGCAGCTTGTGGCTCAGCCAAGCTCATGTAAGCTCCCACTAAATCTTTTTTACTTTTACCATACACACTTTGTATGATGGCAATCTCATCTTTCATTCCAGACTGAGCAATTAATTGTGTAGAACAAATCAACAATAAACCCAATACAATTTTCTTCATATTATTTAATTTAAAGTCAAAATTAATACTTTTTAACAGAATCAATATTGAAAATGATTCATTAATCATTTTCAATATGGTGTTTAGCGCCGTAATGAAAGGCTTTTGTAACAACACCCCCATCCTGAGACAATATGATTTTGAAAATGTAATCATAATCATCATCCACTAATTGGGGCACTGGGCGAGCGCCTCCTAATGCTTCGATGGTTTCTAAAACCGTATTGGAATGGCCTACAATTAGGATTGTTTTCCCTTTTTGAAAATCGATCAAGCGCTGCGCAAACTCCTTGATCAAGCTGGGGTCGTAGGTATTCACTTTAGCCGTAAAATGTGCTGCAGTTTGCCTGGTTCTTTTGGTGTTGGTAGAGAAGATCATATTCGGCTCCTGCCCTTTTAAATAAGCCGCCAAATCCAATGCACGCTGTTTACCAATCTCCGTTAATTCAGGATCTCTTTTATTGGCAGCACTGGTATCTTTTTCTGCATGACGAACAATCCAGATGATTGTGCTCTGTGAACTTACAGCATTTGAAATGCCTATCAATAAAATAAATGCTATCACAATTATTTTAAAAGAATGCCTCATTATCTTCATTTGATTTTACTTATTTATTAATTTAATTTTAGCTTTTATCATTCTAGCGCTGCATTTTTTGCAACAACAATTCTTTTACACCATCAACCCATTCTTCTTTTAAGATCCTTAAAACGATCGAATCTCTTCTGCCACCATCAGGTTTCATTAAATTACTTTTTAAAACACCCTCTTCTCTACAACCAATCGATCTCATTGCTGCGATACTTCTCTCATTCAATACATCTGCCCTAAACTCAACCCTTTCAAATCCCATGGTTTCAAATGCAAAACACAACAATAAAAATTTACAATGCGCATTCAACCCTGTACCCTGAAATTTTTTACCATACCATGTATATCCAAGTAACAAAGTTTGGTGTTTCAATTCAATATCATACAACCTTGTAGAACCCACATATTCGTTTGTTCGCTTATCAAAAACAATAAAAGGGTAGCCTTTTTTTAACACTCGAGACTCAATCGCTGATTTTATATATTCAACCATATTGTTACTCCCCGCTGCAGACATAAGCGAATATTGCCATAATGCAGGCTCGTTTTCCGCAAAATAACTCAACAAAACCGCATCAGATTGCAATAAAGGTCGCAACAAAACGCATTCGTTCTCTAACACATAATCTGCTGAAAAATCAAACGGTGAAATCATATGGTTTTTATATGGATAACGCTCTACTGAACTATTCAAAAACAAGTTTATATTCATTAAAAATAATTAATCTTGCATCAATTAAAGAAACAAAATTATGTGTGGAATTGTAGGTTATACCGGACCAAGAGAAGCGTATCCAATTATATTAAAAGGCTTGAAAAGATTAGAATACAGAGGATATGATAGTGCTGGAGTAGCGCTTATAAATAACCAGCAGCTAAACGTTTACAAGAAGAAAGGCAAAGTAGCAGAATTAGAGGAAAGTGTGTTAAGTGTAGACATGCATTCGCATATTGGTATAGGTCATACAAGATGGGCAACTCATGGAGAACCAAGTGATCGAAACGCCCACCCACATCTATCTCAATCAGGTAAGTTTGCGATGATTCACAATGGCATCATCGAAAATTATACAGCTATTAAAAAAGAATTGGTTGCAAAAGGATATCAATTTAAAAGTGATACGGATACAGAAGTATTACTCAATTTTATTGAAGACATACAATTAAACAATAATTGTAGTTTAGAAGAAGCACTAAGAATTGCATTGAAAAGAGTAGTTGGCGCGTATTGCATTTTATTAATTGCAGACGATGATCCAACAACCATTATTGCGGCCAGAAAAGGTAGCCCATTGGTAATTGGAATTGGCAAAGGAGAACATTTTTTAGCAAGTGATGCTTCTCCTATTATTGAATACACTAAAGAAGTAGTGTATGTGAATGATTATGAAATTGCCATCGTAAGACCCGACGAGCTGATCCTTAAAAATTTAGGCAATGAAAAACAAACACCTTTCATTACCAAACTAGACATGGATTTAGCAGCCATTGAAAAAGGTGGCTACGATCATTTCATGTTGAAAGAAATTCATGAGCAACCAAGTACCATTTTTGATTGTTTGCGTGGAAGATTATTGCCGCAGACTGGTCAAATTATGATGGGGGGAATTGAAAATAATATGGAAGCCTTTATCAAAGCCAATCGTATTATGATTGTGGCTTGTGGAACAAGTTGGCATGCAGGCTTGGTTGCGGAATATTTAATTGAAGAATTATGTCGTATTCCAGTAGAAGTTGAATATGCTTCTGAATTTAGGTACCGCAATCCTGTTATTCATCCTGGAGATGTGATCATTGCCATATCTCAAAGTGGAGAAACAGCAGATACATTGGTTGCATTAGAAAGTGCTAAGGAAAAAGGTGCATTTATTTTTGGTGTAGTGAATGCCGTAGGAAGTAGTATAGCAAGGTTAAGTCATGCTGGGGCTTATACCCATTCTGGCCCAGAAATAGGCGTTGCTAGCACAAAGGCATTTACTGGTCAATTGGCAGTATTGATGATGATGGCTTTAAAAATAGGCTATGCTAAAGGCACCATTACGGAAGAAAGATATTTACAATTGATGTTAGATTTAGAAGCTGTTCCAGAAAAAGTGCAAGCCATTTTACAAGACACATCCAATATCGAAAGAATCGCTAATAAATACAAAGACGCAACTGATTTTCTTTTCTTAGGGAGAGGCTATAATTTTCCTGTTGCATTAGAAGGAGCACTTAAACTAAAAGAGATCTCTTATATTCATGCAGAAGGATATCCAGCAGCAGAAATGAAACACGGCCCGATTGCTTTAGTAGATGAAAAGTTACCCGTGGTATTTGTAGCTACCAAAGATTCTTACTACGAGAAAATTGTTTCCAATGTACAAGAAATCAAAGCCAGAAAAGGAAAAGTAATTGCCGTTGCTACCATGGGCGATGATGTTATTCCTGGTATGGCAGATGATGTAATGCTGGTACCAGATGCCGATGAAGTAATTGCACCTTTATTAAGCGTTGTACCCTTGCAACTACTGAGTTATTATGTAGGTCTTGCAAAAGGATTGGATGTAGACAAGCCAAGAAATCTTGCAAAAAGTGTTACCGTGGAATAATCTTATTTATCGAATTAACAATTGCTATGCCACAAAACAAAATCATCAAAACGCCCTTGAATTCATTGGGGTATAATTTCATTAAAGAGCAATATATTCCAAAGGGAAAAGATGAATATTATTTACGCAATATTCAAATAAAAAATGGCATTCATTATCGCCAATTGATGGCTGAAGAAATTGAAATGCTGGTAAGAAACGGCAATACTTCAGATGATTGGAACAATATCCTGGTTTCAGATGCATTCAACCCAAGATTGGTTAAAAACTGCAACTTTTATGGCTTGGTAAGAATTGGCAAACTCGAAAATTTCTGTCTTAGTTTCAGCGATTTAAAAGCACCTGTTGGATTGTACAACTCTAATATCATTAGTTGCGATTTTGGAGACAATGTATCTATTCATTATGTACATTATTTGTCGCATTATATCATTGGCAGCGAGGCAATCATTACCAATGTAAATGAGTTAATCACTACCAATCATGCAAAATTTGGTACCGGAATAATCAAACAAGATGAAGATGAATCTGTGAGAATTTGGATGGAAATTTGCAATGAAAATACCGGAAGAAAAGTAATGCCTTTTAATGGAATGCTTCCTGGAGATGCTTTCTTATGGAGCAGGTACAGAGATGATAAAACATTACAGGATAAATTCAAATCATTTACCGAAAAGAAATGCGACAACAAAAGAGGCTATTATGGTAAAGTGGGCGATAGAACAGTAATAAAAAATTGTAAGATCATTAAAGATGTTTGGGTTGGATCTGATGCTTACTTTAAAGGAGCCAATAAACTCAAAAATCTCACTGTAAATTCTGGACCAGAGGGGAGAACGCAAATTGGAGAAGGATGTGAAATTGTAAACGGAATTATCGGATTTGGATGCAGGCTATTTTATGGGGTAAAAGCAGTTCGATTTATCATGGCCGATCATTCGCAATTAAAATATGGAGCAAGATTAATCAACTCCTATTTGGGTCAGAATGCAACTATCTCATGCTGCGAAGTGCTTAACTCATTGATATTTCCAGCACATGAACAACACCATAATAACTCATTTTTATGTGCGGCTTTAGTAATGGGGCAAAGCAATATTGCAGCAGGTGCTACTATTGGATCCAATCACAATAGCAGAAGTGCAGATGGCGAAATCATTATGGGAAGAGGCTTTTGGCCAGGCCTTTGTGTGAGCCTTAAACACAATTCTGTATTTGCTTCTTTTTCAATGGTAAATAAAGGCGACTACCCTGCTGAATTAAATATTAAAATACCATTTTCACTCATTAGCAATGATGTGCACAATAACCAATTAACAATCATGCCAGCATATTGGTTCTTATACAATATGTATGCATTAGCAAGAAACGCATGGAAATACACAGATAGAGACAAAAGAACCAATAAACCCCAAGAGCTAGAATACCATTATTTAGCACCAGATTCAATCAATGAAATTTTTACCGCTTTGGAATTATTGGAGCTCTATACAGGAAGGGCTTATTTATTAACTCAAAAAAATAGTGTTGATTCCGATGATGAAGCCATTGAAGTGGGCAGACTATTATTGAAAAGTAAAAACAAAATTGTAACTCAATTAGAAATAATTGCCAACGACATTGAAAACAGTAAGCGACCAACCTTATTGATTAAAGTATTAGAGGCTTATGCCATCTTCGAAGACATTATATTATACTATGGCATTGAGCAACTCATTCAAATTATACAATTCAATAAAATTGCCAACTTAGCAGAATTACACAAATTAATACCTCGAAAATTAATCAGAGATGAATGGATTAATGTTGGAGGCCAATTAATGACCAGCATGGAAGTGGCAGATTTAAAAAAGAAAATCGTTACCAATAAAGTAAAAAGTTGGGACGATGTTCATGATCAATATTTATTAAAAGGAAGCAAATATGCCGAACAAAAAAGAGTACACGGATTGGCTTCATTGCAGCAAATAACTGGCATTCAACTAGCTACAATGAATATTCAACAGTTTAATTATTTTCTAACTGCTGCTTCCAATACCAAAGAATGGATTACTAGGAGTATTTATAATTCTAGAGCTAAGGACTATTCAAATCCATATAGAAAAATGGTGTATGAGAATTTTGCAGAGATGAATGAAGTTATTGGAAAATTAGAAGACAATGGTTTTATTACAGACCAGAATGAATCACTACTTGCTTTCAAAAAAGAAATTCAAAGAATAAAGAAACTGTTTAAAATAAAAAACTGATGCCAACTTTTTTTAAGAAGTCAACATCAGCTGATTATTCATAGGTAATCTTTTATAAACGAAGCCCAACACCCAACTGAATTTGCTGATTGGTCCATTTTTCTTTATTGTCAATATCATTGATATTATTCAATCCAATATTATACCTGCCATAAATACGCAGTGCAGTTAAATTGAATTGTGCTCCTAAAACCATGGAAAAATCGCCCTTTTTAAAAGCATTTTGACCATTTACCAACAAATTATCATTCTGATTCATCAATACTCCAAACTGCGGACCCGCATTCAGCGTTAACATTTCACCAACGTTGTATCTTAATAGAATTGGTATTAAGATATAATCCAATTGAATTTGTTGATCCGCACCGGGTGTCAGCATATTTTGATAAATAGAATTAAATCCGGTAGTTCTAGTAGATTTAGATTGACTCCATAGCAATTCAGGTTGAATGCCCCATTTTTTGGCGAAATCAATTTCGGCAAATCCGCCTAAATGATAAGAAAGATCATAACTATCAGTAAAACTTTGTCCAGCAATCTGGTTTAAGTTGGCACCTGCCTTTACACCAAGCCTAAAACCAGTTTGTGCTTGAGTCAATATACCTATCATTAAAAATGATAGGAGGAAAACGAGGTTCTTTTTCATATAGAATATTTATAATAATACGACAATCATCATGCCAGTTTTTTCCACATCTCTTATCTTTCTTCTTTATTCATTCTTAATTCTATCAAAGTAATTTCTGGCAAAATCCCTACTCTGCCAGGATACCCAATAAATCCAAAACCCCGATTTACATACAATTTTTGATTTCCATCTTCATACAAACCTGCCCATTGTTTATACATCCACTGAACGGGGCTCCATTTAAAATAAGGATTCTCTAAGCCAAACTGCATCCCATGCGTATGACCAGACAACATTAATTGAATATCGGGGTACTCCCTTTTCACTTGAGCATCCCAATGACTGGGATCGTGACTTAATAATATTTTAAATGGAATATTTTCTGTGCCAGAATACGCTTCTTGCATCTTACCATATTTAGGAAACCTTCCTTTAGCTCCCCAATTTTCTATACCTAAAACAGCCATCTTTTCTCCCTCCTTCTCAATAATAACATGTTCATTCATTAATAGTTTCCAACCCATATCGGCATGTACTTGCTTGAGTTTATCTAAATTGGCTGATTTAGCAGCTGTACTTGGCCATGAAACATAATCGCCATAATCATGATTACCGAGTGTGCTAAATACACCATACACTGCGTTTAACTTGCCAAAAATCGATTTATAATCGTTCATTTCTTCTGCCCTATCATTCACCAAATCACCTGTAAATAAAATAAGGTCTGCTTTTTGATCAAGCATCATGCTTACCCCCCGCTCAACTGCATTGATATTTTGGAAACTTCCACTATGGATATCACTTATATGAACTATTTTAAACCCATCAAAGGCTTTTGGCAAATTGTTAAAAGCAAGTGTATTTTTTTTAACTTGATAATTGTATTTATTACCAAAACCGTATAATAAAGTTCCAAATAGCGTACCTCCAACACCAATACCCGCCCAACTTAAAAAAGCAGATCTAGCAATCAATTGTCCATCACCCAAAAACTGACCTCCCGTATTCCTAAAAACTTTGGCGATTATCCAAATAACAACTCTTCTGATATCGTCAGTTAGAAAAAAGAGCGCGCCAATTAATTTAGCTAAAAACAATCCAACTAAAATGGCAAATACATAGTTCCTGAAAATCTTGGATGTTTGAAGCACTTGTATAAAAGGGAATGACAATAATGCAGCCAAAGTAAATAGTGAAATGACCCAATATCCATAATGAATAACCACTCGCCAACGCTCGGCAAGAGGCTGAGTTACCACTTTAACCGCTTGAAAAACATAGTAATCTAATATCACCATCACTAAAGCTATCACCCAAAAAGCACCAGAATTCCGCATAAATACCAATTAAAAGGGTTTAAAGATAAGGAAAGCAGCTTCCAAACAAGGTAAAATTGGCTACTGTTCACCAATGTTGAAAACTTAAGTGCTTTTGGTTAAAGGCTTTGAAGAATATTGTTTGATAGCTGTGCCTGATGCCTTATTTTTGGAAGCTTGCAAAAAAGGAAAAGCGAATAATTATGGCAAGAATTATTGGAGTAGCCAATCAGAAAGGAGGTGTGGGCAAAACTACCACAGCCATTAATGTGGCTGCTAGTTTAGCGGTTTTAGAATACAAAACGCTTTTGGTAGATGCCGACCCTCAGGCAAATAGTACAACTGGGGTTGGATTTGATTTGCACAATATTACCAATAGTTTATACGACTGTATGGTAAATAATGTAACTGCCAACGAAGTAGTTTTAAAAAGCGATGTGCCTAATTTAGATATTATCCCATCTCATATCGATTTGGTTGGAGCAGAAATAGAAATGATCAACTATCCAAACCGCGAAAATATTATGAAAAATATTTTAGATGCGGTTAGAGACAAGTACGACTTTATTATAATAGACTGCTCGCCATCGCTTGGTTTAATAACAGTTAATTCTTTGGTTGCAGCTGATAGTATAATTGTTCCTGTTCAATGTGAATTTTTTGCGCTAGAAGGATTGGGTAAATTATTAAACACCATAAAAATTGTTCAAAATAGATTGAATCCTTCGCTGCAAATTGAAGGAATTTTGATGACCATGTACGATGGACGATTGAGGTTATGCAATCAAGTTGTTAGTGAGGTAAGAAGACATTTTGACGATATGGTTTTTTCTACCATCATTCATAGAAATACACGTTTGAGTGAAGCACCAAGTGTTGGAAAGCCAGTTATTTTATATGATGCAGAAAGCAAAGGCTCTGTAAACTATTTAAACCTCGCAAAAGAAATTTTACAAAATAATGGAATGACAAAAATTTCCAATCAAGAAAGGATTATTGAATAAAGCAATAATAGAAATCAAACAATGACCACTCCAAAACAAAATAAAGATTTAATCGGAAAAGGGCTGCGCTCTTTATTACAAAATATTGATACGGATTTGAAGAACACCACTGGGAATCTAAAATCTGAAGTTGTGGAGCAAGCAACAACAAGTAGCAGAATCAATTTGGCAGATATTCAGGTAAACCCCAAACAACCCAGAAGAGATTTCGACGAACAAGCACTACAGGAATTGGCAACCTCTATTCGTTTACATGATATTATCCAGCCACTTACTCTAAGTAAATTACCAAATGGCAAATACCAATTAATTGCAGGTGAAAGAAGGTTTAGGGCTGCTAAAATTGCAGGATTAAAAGATATTCCTGCTTATATCCGCGTAGCCAACGATCAACAGTTATTGGAATTAGCGCTACTCGAAAACATCCAAAGAGAAAACTTAAATGCAGTTGAAATGGCATTGAGTTTTAAAAGGATGATGGAAGAATTGGATTATACCCAAGAACAGGTTGCAGAAAGAATGGGTAAAGAAAGAAGCACTGTTACCAACTATATTCGTTTGCTCAAATTACCCCCAGATATATTATCGGCTGTTCGAAACAATACTTTAACAATGGGTCATGCACGTGCATTGGTAAATATTGACACCATCGATAAACAGTTATTTGTATTTAAAGAAATACTGCAAAAAGAACTGAGTGTTAGGCAAACAGAAGAATTGGTTCGTAAATTGTACAAGGGTGGATCAAACCACCAAGGAGCAAGTGCATCAAAATCAGACCTCCCTCCTGCCTATAAAAAGATTGAAGACAATTTAGCATCGCATTTTGGCACAAAAGTTAAAATGACCCACAATAAAAAAGGGTATGGAAGTATACATATAGAATATTACTCCCTCGATGAATTGAATAAATTATTGGATTTAATGAATGTAACGGTGAGCTAATGTTTAATTTAAAAAAAACATGCTTTTTAACTTTCTTAATGCTTTGTTGTTGCTCTTTTAGTAAGGCACAATCTAAAGACACAACCAATGCATCCCAATTAAAGGTTGTAGAAAATTCACCAATTATTGTTGGTGTAATTGATTCTACAAAAATCAAAAAAAGAATTAAAGACTCTACCATTCTTGCAGGTCATAGCCCGAGAATTGCCACTAAACGTTCTGCCATTCTTCCTGGATGGGGTCAGGCATATAACCGCGAATACTGGAAAATCCCCATTGTATATGGTGTTTTAGCAATCCCCACAGTTGCTTTTATTTACAATAATAACTATTACAAAAAAACAAAGTTTGCCTACGAGGCAATGTACAAAGCACAGAACGGAGATAGTAGTGATTTGGCTGCCATTGATCCTGAATTGGTTAATCTGAGTATGGGTTCTTTACAAAACTATCGCAACCAATTCAGACGAGATAGGGATTATGCTGTTTTGTTTTTCTTATTGGCTTGGGGATTGCAAGTTGCAGATGCAACCGTTTTTGCTCATTTAAAGCAATTCAATGTAAGCAATGATTTAAGTATGAAAATAAATCCAACATTCAACCCCTATACAAGAACTCCGGCATTAACTGTATCATTGAATTTCAGAGATCAACCCAAAAAAAGATTGGCATTAGCCAGATAACGCTACACCAAAAAAGACAGACATGAAAATTGCATTAATAGGATATGGAAAAATGGGCAAAGCCATTGAAGCAATAGCAGTTGAAAAAGGCCATTCCGTTGTGCTTAAAATTGATGTAGACAATGCAGCAGATTTAAATGAAAAAAATTTAGCTCAAGCAGATGTTGCTATTGAATTTACAGGACCGCATAGCGCAGTAAGCAATGTAATGAAATGCTTGGCCTCTGGCATTCCGGTTGTTTGCGGATCAACAGGTTGGTTAGAAGAATGGGACGAAGTACAAGCCTTTGCAAAAGCCAATAATGGCAGTTTGGTTTATGCAAGCAATTATAGCATTGGGGTAAATCTTTTTTTTGAAATAAATAAGCATTTAGCAAAATTGATAAATGATTATCCTAACTACGATGTATCCCTTAAAGAAATTCATCATACCCAAAAAAAAGATGCCCCGAGCGGAACTGCCATCAGTTTGGCAGAACAAGTGCTAGAGAATTTGAAGCGAAAAAAATCATGGACTATCGATGCAGATACAACCAATGAAAGTGAAGTCATTATCGCCTCAGAAAGAATTGATCCAGCACCAGGAACACATCATGTAAAATACAGCTCATCCATTGATGATATCGAAATCATTCATACTGCACACAACCGAATTGGTTTTGCAGGAGGTGCAGTAAAAGCAGCCGAATTTGCAATTGGCAAAAAAGGTGTTTTTGGAATGAAAGAAGTTTTGGGTTTATAGCTTAATAGAAAAACCAACTTTAACATTAAATGCCCTAGATGCAGCCACATTAATCGGTTGTTGCCAATGGCTTTGTGTTAGCTGAACTTCTAAACCAAATAACCTAACACCACCACCATACTCATAAATCAAGTTATCACCTTTAATGCCAGAACTAGCATAGCTTTGAATAGCGGTTCCAATATTGCCTAAAACAAATAATCTTCCAAGTAACATATATTGCCTTACACCACCCTTTAGGGTTGTAATATTTAATGAGCCAGCAGGATTATTGATAGATGCTCCAAAGCGTTGGTATCCGGCTGTTCCCATGAACATAGTAGAACCTAAGCCTAAACCTGCACCTGCTTCAATTCCAAGACCGCCTTTACTCAGATCTGAAAATGCCGAATTTGAAGGATGGGCATAATTGGCGTTTAATATGAGCTGAACATGAGGCAACTTAAATTGGGCAAAACCAGTTTTCCCTATAAACAGTAGAACAAATACAAATATGATTTTCTTTACAGAATTGTGCATAATTTTAATTTGTGTAAAGAAACAAAAAAATAACGAAAGTCATGCTATCCAAAAAAACGCAATACGCACTGAAAGCCCTTAGCTTTATGGCAGAACAAATCAATGCAGGACCGTTTTTAATTGCTGACATTGCCAAAAAGAAAAAAATTCCTATTAAATTCTTAGAATCCATTTTATTAGAGTTAAAAAAAGCAGGTGTTTTGAATAGCAAGAAAGGAAAAGGAGGAGGTTATTATTTCAACCAAGATCCATCTACCATTCAATTGGCAACCATCATGCGATTAATTGAAGGGCCAATCGCATTATTGCCTTGTGTAAGCTTGCATTTTTATCAAAAATGTGCCGATTGCAATGAAAAAAAATGTGGATTGAATAAAATCATGAAAGAAGTGAGAGACAACACTTTATCTGTTCTAGAAAATCGAACGATTATAGATTTAATTACGTATTAATAATATACTGGGTTTAGTCCGCTGATTTTAATTTTAGATTATCCAACATATCTTTTGTCATTTTGTCTAAATCAAATTCTGGTTTCCATCCCCAATCTTGGTTAGCAACACTGTCATCAATGCTTTGAGGCCAACTGTCTGCAATTGCCTGTCGGGAATCTGGTTTATAATTGATGGTGAAATCCGGAATATGTTGTTTTATACTATGGGTAATTTCTTTAGGGGAGAAACTCATACCTGCAACATTATAAGAAGTTCTAACAGAAATGTCTTTTGCAGGAGCATTCATTAATTCCATGGTTGCTCTAATAGCATCGGGCATATACATCATAGGTAAATATGTATCTTCTTTTAAAAAGCAGTTGTATTTTTTATTGTCTAAAGCTTCGGAATAAATTTCAACGGCATAATCAGTTGTACCTCCACCCGGTGCCGACTTATAACTGATCAGTCCTGGATAACGGATACTTCTTACATCAACTCCAAAACGTTGGTGATAATAATTACACCAAAATTCTCCCGCATATTTACTGATCCCATAAACGGTACTCGGTTCAATCACTGTTTTCTGAGGGCAATTTATTTTGGGGGAAGTTGGTCCAAAAACAGCAATACTGCTGGGCCAATACACTTTATGCAAATTTTCTTCGCGGGCAATATCCAAGACATTCAATAAGCCTTGCATATTCAAGTGCCAGGCAAGGTTGGGATTTTTTTCACCCGTTGCAGAAAGAATAGCCGCTAATAAATAGATCTGGGTAATATTTTGGCGAATCACTTGCACATGCAACATCTCTTTGTTCATCACATCCAAACTCACATAAGGTCCTGTACCATGCAATAAAGGGTTCTCTTCTCTTAAATCTGATGCTACTACATTGTTATTGCCATATTGCTTTCTCAAAGCCATGGTTAATTCTACACCAATTTGGCCAGAAGCACCAATCACTAGAATCTTGTCTTTTCTATTGGGCATATTCAATCGTTTAGAATAGCAAATATAAGTTGATAGACTTTACAAAGTATGCAACAGATAAGATATGCCCAAATGGAGATGGGTGGGTAAGATTATGCTATTTTATCTTTGTTTATGTTATTTTTGGCATTCAAATCAATTACATAAAATGCTTCCAGTTTATTTACAAGATTTATTCAGCAAACAAACTTATAACAAAGATTCCTTTTTCTTAATAGCAGGTCCTTGTGTGGTAGAGAGCGAAGAAATTGTAATGGAAATTGCCGAAAAAGTGTACAGTGCTTGCAAAGCATTGGGTATTCCTTATGTATTTAAAGCAAGTTATAGAAAAGCCAATCGAACCAGCGCTAATTCATTTACTGGAATTGGAGACGATAACGGATTATCCTTAATCAAAAAAGTAGGTGAACATTTTCAAATACCCACCACTTCAGATATCCATGCTCATGAAGAAGCAGCAATGGCAGCTCCTTATGTTGACATACTACAAATTCCTGCATTCTTATGCAGACAAACAGATTTATTATTGGCTGCAGCAGAAACGCAAAAAATAGTGAATGTAAAGAAAGGACAATTTTTAAGTGGCAGTTCTATGCGATTTGCAGTTGATAAAATCAGAAAAGCTGGCAACGAAAAAATAATGCTAACCGAAAGGGGCAATAGTTTTGGTTATCAAGACTTGGTAGTTGATTACAGAAATATTCCCATCATGCAAGAACAACAAGTGCCTGTAATCATGGATTGCACACATTCTTTACAACAGCCCAATCAAAGTTCTGGCGTAACAGGTGGAAATCCAGCAATGATTAGCACCATTGCAAAAGCAGCCATTGCTACAGGAGCCAATGGCTTGTTTATAGAAACACATCCCAATCCTTCAATTGCCAAAAGCGATGGAGCCAATATGTTGCCATTGCATTTATTACCAGATTTATTAGAAAAATTGGTTCATTTAAAAGATGCGGTTGTAAAACATTCACTCTAAGGAATGCATAAAACAAGACATTTAAGCCTACTCACTGCTATTGCTTTGGTAATAGCCAATATGATTGGCTCCGGTGTTTATACCAGCTTGGGGTTTCAGTTGATGGATTTTCAAAGCACTACCAGTATTTTATTGCTCTGGTTAATAGGCGGAATCATCGCTTTATCAGGAGCATTGGTTTATGCGGAGTTGGCTGTTGTTTTTCCAGACAATGGCGGCGAAATGAATTTCTTGGGAAAACTCTATGGTCCTTTAGCAGGATTTTTAGCCGGATGGATTTCTACCCTTGCAGGATTTGCAGCACCAGTAGCCATTGTTTGTATTGCAATAGGCAATTATTGTGCAACTATATTTCCAAATACTCCACCGATCGTTATTTCTATTATAGTTTTAGTAACATTAACTATGCTGCATTCATCTAAGCATTCTATTAGTGCAAGGTTTCAGCAGATGGCAACATTGCTTAATTTATTGATCATTTTTTTTATCATTGCGGCGGCATTTTTTTTATCGGCATATGAATTGCCTACCATTTCAATTGATCAAACAGCCATTCAAGCAATTACCCATTCCGGAAAATTTCCAGTGAACTTGTATTGGGTACTTTATGCATATACAGGATGGAATGCAGCGGCCTATATAGCCGGGGAAATAAAGAAACCTGAAAAAAATTTACCCATTGCATTATTGGTAGGAACCATTGTAGTAACGCTCCTGTATTTGTTATTGAACTATGCATTTTTATTAGCGGCACCTGTTTCAGCATTAAAGGGGGAAATGAATGTTGGATTTATTGCAGCCAACCATTTGTTCGGGAAACATGGAGCCATCGTCATGAGTATTTTTATCAGCATTACTTTAATAAGTACCGCTAGTGCCATGACATTAGCGGGGCCAAGGGTTACAGCAGAAATAGGAAAATCGATTTCCTATTTTAGTTTTCTGCAAAAGAAAAACAAGCAGGGCATACCCTATTTAGCAGTCTATACACAGAGTGGAATTACCTTGTTATTAATATGTTTGAATCAGTTTCAATTCATAATTGATTTGGTGGGTTTTTTGCTGAGTATTTGTACATCTCTTGCAGTTGCAGGTATTTTTATTGTTAGAAAAAACAAGGCGAAGCATTTTAGCAAGTATACAACACCACTCTATCCTTTAACTCCAATGGTATTTCTTGCCATCAATGCATGGATTATTTATTATGGCATTTCACTCAAGCCAGTAGTTTCGGCATATGGTTTGCTAGTGATATTGGCAGGACTAATTATTTGGAAGATGAATAAACCCAATCGAATGAAATCAGTTATTGTAATAATTTTTGCATTTTTAGGTTTGCAGCTTAGTGCACAAAACACCGCTGATATTGCCGATGGACTAAAAGAGGCTTTAACAAAAGGTGCTGTGAATAGTACCAACTTACTCTCAAAGCCAGATGGATTTTTTGCCAATGCCGCTGTTAAAATATTGTTACCGCCAGAAGCTAAAAAAATAGAAAACACATTGCGCAATGTAGGAATGGGTAAACAGGTAGACGATGCCATTCTGAGTATGAATAGAGCAGCAGAAGATGCATGTAAAAATGCTACTCCTATTTTCACCAATGCCATCAAACAAATGACCGTGAATGATGCGTTGGGTATTTTAAAAGGAAGCGATACTGCTGCCACAGCCTATTTACAACAAAAAACAACTGCAGCATTAACCACATCATTTAGGCCCGTCATAGAAAAATCTTTGGAAAGCACAGATGCAACCAAGCAATGGAATAGTTTAGTTTCTACCTATAATAAATTCAGTTTAAAAAAAATCAATCCAGATTTAGCGGGGTATGTAACCGAAAAATCATTGAGCGGAATTTTTACCCAAATAGCCATAGAAGAACAAAATATTAGAAAAAATCCGGTTGCTAGAACAAGTGATTTACTCAAGAAAGTGTTTGGTAATTAATTGCAGCAAGTGCCAATATGCCAACTAGCCAAAAGTTTACTCAAGTCATGTAATTTAATAAATACAATTGTATCAAATTAACTTGTTTTGTAAAACGGCAATCATAAAAAAAGGCGCTATGAAAGCGCCTTTACAATTCTATAAAGTAAATTAAATTTAAATATCAATTGCTTCACCATAAGCAGCAGCAGTAGCTTCTTTTAAGCCTTCACTCATGGTTGGATGTGGATGCACTGCGTTTAAAATTTCGTGAGCTGTAGTTTCTAATTTACGAGCAACAACAGCTTCGGCAATCATTTCGGTAACATTGGTGCCAATCATATGACAACCTAAGAATTCGCCATACTTAGCATCGTAAATAACTTTTACAAAACCTTCTGTTGCACCGGCAGCACTTGCCTTACCACTAGCCATGAAAGGAAACTTACCTACTTTAACTTCGTAGCCAGCTTCTTTGGCTTGCTTTTCAGTATATCCTACACTGGCAATCTCAGGAATACAATATGTACAACCAGGAATATTGTTGTAGTCCATTGCTTCTGGCAAATGATGAAATTTCTTTTCGTTGTATCCAATATGTTCCGCAGCGTTGATGCCTTCTTTTGCAGCCACATGCGCCAAAGCTTGACCAGGAGAACAATCTCCAATTGCATAAATTCCTGCAACGGAGGTTTGACCGTATTTATCTACAACTATTCTACCCTTTTCTGTTTTAATACCATTTTCTTCTAAGCCAATGTTTTCAATATTAGCTACCACACCTACAGCACTCAATACAATATCCGCTTCTAATACAACGGTAGAACCATCTTGTTTTTTAACCAAGGCTTTTACTCCAGCACCAGTAGTATCAACTGATTCAACGGAAGCATTGGTCATAATATCGATGCCCATTTTCTTGTATTGCTTCTCTAATTCTTTAGAAATATCTTCGTCTTCTACTGGAACAATTCTAGGTAAAAATTCTACGATGGTTACTTTTGTGCCCATGCTATTATATACATACGCAAACTCAACACCTATTGCACCACTACCAACAATAATCATGCTTTTGGGTTGATTAGGCAATACCATTGCTTCTCTGTAACCAATTACTTTGGCGCCATCTTGTTTTAAGTTAGGCAATTCACGGCTTCTTCCACCAGTTGCGATAATGATGTTTTTTGCTTCCACAATTTGTTTTGCTCCATCTGCAGCAGTCACTTCAATCTGGCCTTTGGCTTTAACTTTACCATAGCCCATAATCACATCAATCTTGTTTTTCTTCATCAAGAACTGAACACCCTTGCTCATTTTATCGGCAACGCTTCTACTTCTTTTTACTACTGCACCAAAATCGTGTTGAACACCTGTTGCATTAATACCATAATTGGCACTGTGTTTCATGTATTCGTAAACCTGCGCACTTTTGATTAAAGCTTTGGTTGGAATACAACCCCAATTTAAACAAACGCCACCTAAACTTTCTTTTTCAATAATCGCTACTTTAAAGCCTAATTGAGACGCACGAATAGCAGCAGGATATCCACCAGGACCACTACCGAGAACAATTACATCATATGCCATAATTACCAATATTAATTGATTGTATAAAGAATTTGAGGTTGCAAAAATACTTGCTATTGATGAAACGGAAAAATGAGAATAAAGGCATTACTCAAAGAAAACCCTAATTGTTTGATAAAACCACTTGTTTCCGGCAGAAGCACCCGATTTTTGCATTTGCTCGCTATAACCTTGTAGGCCAAAAAGACCAGCCATATTGCCGTTGCGTAAAGCAATTTCGAGGTATCCAGCAGAGTTAAACCAGGCCATTTTCTCGTGTTCTGGCACACCAGCGTAGTTATTGCTTAGTTTTTCGATGGTTTCATCTCTTTTAAACATGATTTTGAATTTTCTACCTTTCCTATGTTCCTCAAAATCTTTGCGGGTTATATTGATTACTACATTTTCAAAATTATCAATGAAAAGAATTTGCCCTTCAATCCAATCAGGTCCTGCAGTGGGTCTTAGCGGATATTTCTCTACTATCTCATTGGCAAATGCCCCAACCGATAATAATTTTTTATACTCATCTAACTTAAAAACCGCAGCAGCAATATCGCTCGTGATGGTTAATAAATCGGCATTGTTAGAAACAGGAATTTTTACAATCTCAGCAGGCTTTTCTCCAGCAATCATTGTAATTAAACCATTATCAGGGCAAATAATGTATTGATTGTTGTAACGAGCAATTAAAAAATAATCAGTGGCCGATTCAAAAACATTCACCAAAATCAGGTGATAGGTACCATCAGGATAAAATTTAATGGCATTGTTGCAAGTATATGCTGCTAATGGAAAATTGGTTTGAGATAAATAATGGGTGATATCTACCGTATTTAAGGTAGGCATTGAATGCAAAAACTGCCCTTTTATGGCACCAACGATATAATCTCGCTGGCCAATATCGGTTGACAAAGTAAGAATGGGCATGCTAAAATTTAAACGCCAAATGAATAAGAGTTATTTCACCAACTCACCGTTTTTAAAGAAAAATTTTCGAACCATTTTATCGGTTAAAGAAGGGAAAAACTTATTCATAAAAACGGTTCGCTTTCCAGTGAATGTGAGTACAAGTGTACGTTTTCTCTTTTCGATGGCTTTTAAAATATGTTGCGCACATTCTTCTGAGCTCATCATATCTGTTTCATTCATTGGAGACTCCCCTTGTGCTTTTCCTTCTTTATTAAGCGCTGCATTGCGAATATTGGAGGTTGTAAAACCAGGGCAAACCCACATAATATTGGTGCCAGAATCAAGTAACTCTGTTCTAAGAGCCTCCAACCAACCATTTACTGCATATTTAGATGCAGAGTATCCACTTCTTCCAGGAAGCCCTCTATAACCAGCAATGGAAGAAACTCCTACAACCGTTCCCTTGTTTTTGATTATATAAGGCAAAGCCATTTTGGTACAGTATACGGTACCCCAAAAATTGATGTCCATTACTTTACGAATGGTATCTAATTCTACATCTGTAACCAGCGAACGCATTGAAATACCCGCATTGTTAATGAGTATATCGATGGTGCCAAATTGTTTAATAACTTCATCAATAAACTGTTTACAGTCTTGTTCTTTGCTAACATCTGCAGCATGAATTATCAATGGCTTGCCTGGATAGTCGGATTGAAGCTTGTACAACTTATCGTAATTACGACCACAAGTAGCCACTTTGGCCCCTTGTTGAAGGAAAAGATCAACCAGCGATTTACCGATTCCATCAGAGCCACCTGTGATTACCACCACTTTATTGTTGAAAGCAGACATATTTAAACAGTTTAAAATCAAACAAATGTAAGCAGAAGATTATCTACATTGGTGGATAAATCTCCTAAAAAAAACCCATAAAAATTTGGCTACCGTTTAAATTGCCCTATTTTTGCAACCCGAAATAAGATATACGTATCGAAATTTCAGATTCTGTAGCTCAGTTGGTAGAGCAATACACTTTTAATGTATGGGTCCTGGGTTCGAGTCCCAGCGGGATCACAAAGCTTCAACGAAGGTTGGGGCTTTTTTTATGCGGGTACGCTAGCGCGGAACTGACGAGCTTCAAAAGCTAAACGTAATGCAGGAGTGCAGGCAACACAAGCTTGCTTGATGTTGCCGGAACGAACTGCAGTACAACGAGCGTAGCGAGTACTTTTGAAGCGAGTATTTTTAAGCGAGATCTTCCGCGAACATTATCACAATAAAAAGCCACCAAAATTTAAAAAGAGCTTTGCGCTAGCTAAATGCGGAGGGAAGTCGGCGAAACGACTATTTTATCACTTTCCGATTATACAAATCATATTTATCTCCATTGCGTAAAAAATAAAACAATTTATTTTTATCAGGTAAGTTTTTTAAATCACTCCCTTCGCTAGACCAAAAGTTGGTATCATACAATAAAACATAAGTATTGCCCAACACTTCAAATTGATTTCCTCTCACAATGATGGCCATATTTTCATCAAGGCCAACTCCTAATAATTCAGGTCGGTTTTTCAAAATTTCAAATAAGTCGAATTGACGATTGCGCGCCAATACATGTTGATCGATGGCAATATTTTTTACAAAACCAAAACCCACTTGATGATCCCCCATCATGATCTGATTGTTCTTAGAATCTCCACGGGTAAGAAAACTTCCTTGAATAGAAGCACCTGCAGAAGTTCCTCCAATTAATCCATCACGTTCTAGCAGTTTCCATAGTAATTTTTCAGTGAGTGTATTGGCATAAGCATCTACCAATCTCCATTGACGGCCTCCCCCAAACCATACAGCTTTTGCGTTGAGCAAGGGTTGAACAAATGAATCGGTATTGGCAACATTTTTATCATAGGTATGTAACACGGTAACATTTGCAGCTCCTAGTTTTCTAAATGTACCTGCTCCACCCGAATTCTGGTCATGCTTTTCATTTCCATCAGCAGTAGGTATTACTACAATTGGTGCATTCAATCCTCCAGCCAATTTAATAAAAGCTGCGAAGATAGAATCGCTTTTGCCCCCACCTCCTACTATCATTAATGTTCCTTTTTCAGGCCCAGTAGTTCTATAAACGTTAGTAGCAGTTTGTGCCTGTGCGTGAGTAACAAATAAGATCACAAATAAAAAAAGATAAAGTAGTTTAAGTTTCATCATTCAAAGTTTGATGGGTGGATTATAGGTGATAGATCCATTCCAAAATTAATGGGTAAAAGTATTTTATTTAGCAGTTAATGATAACAACCTGCCCCCATCTTCTACGCTTACATAAATCTTACCAGCAGGGCCCATTTTTACATTTCTGATGCGGCCATTATTTTCAAGTAAAATGGTTTCAGTGCCAGGCACACCATTGGTCATTCTGATCATTAACAATTGCCTGCGTCCAAGGCTACCCATTAGCAAATTGCCATTCCAATCTCTGAATGAAGCGTGATTGATAAAGGTTAAGCCAGCAGGAGCAAGTGCGGGCGTCCAACTTTTTAGTGGTGCCACAATCCCCGGTGCATTGTGTCCGTTACTAATAGTAGTTCCGTCGTAGTTAACACCAGTACTATACAAAGGCCAGCCAAAATTTTCACCAGCTTGAACACGGTTCAATTCGCAGCCACCGCTTGGTCCGTGTTCATTTACAAAAAGACGGTTAGAAGTAGGTTCAAAAGCCATGCCTTGCGGATTGCGATGGCCATAACTAAAAATAGTAGAACGAACTGTTTGGCCAGGTAGCAAAGGATTATCAGATGGAACAGTTCCATCCAAATTCATTCGATGTATTTTACCCCAAAGTGTATTTAGTCTTTGTCCATTTTGATGGGGACTCGAAGCACCGCCAAGGCTTCCACCTCCACCTTCTCCCACACTCCAATACAATTTACCATCAGGCCCAAAAGCAATACGGCTACCAAAATGACCATTCCAGGTAGATGCCGATTCGGTGGTATGCAACACCTGCCAATTGGTAGCAGCAGTTCCATTTAAGGTGAAGCGAGCAAGCGAAAGAAACCCACCTGTAATGCTATAAGTTACATATACACTGCGGCTTGTAGCATAATCAGGTGAAATAGCTAGATCGAGCAATCCACCCTGCCCTGCTGACGAAATATTAGAAGGCAAGCCAGTAATCAATGTATTACTCAGCGTGGTAGTATCGTACAAGCGCATCGTACCTGTTTTTTGTGTAAACAGCAGGTTGCCATTTGGCAGAATATCAAAGCCCCAAATAATACCCTGATTGCTTAGCAGCATGGTTATCGTAATTACTGGCGTACCGGTTAAAGGCGGAGTTATAATCGGGGGCGATTGCGGCTCCGTATTTTTTGAACAAGAGAAAAGAAATACTAGGAAAGCAAATCTTAATTTTATAAGCAAAGAGTTTATAAATCTGTTAGCATAAGTACTTTTCATATTATTCAATTTTACATTTATACAACCAGAATAGAATATTAATTAACCGATTTTGAATAGAGTTGCAATTTGGCATTACCTCAGAATTTAATAATGTTAAAAACAGATATTGCAAATGCTTTTATTAGCTGCATTTCAGCCAAAAAAATAATGCTATAGTTAATTTCCTCGCTTGCGAACTATTCGTGTTTCTGTGCTAACAATTGTAAGTGGAACCACATCAATTGTCATTGAAGCAGATGTTTGGCAACTAGGGTTCAGGCCATTAATTAATACAGCAGCTTTAATTTGTTGACCAACTAACCCTTTTGTATCAATATAAACAGTGTTTTTATTTTTTCCATTTGTTATTACGCCATTAACTGCAACCCATTCATAGGTTATGGCATGCGTCTTCATAAAATCCTTTTTAAAAGGTTTTACATTTATACTTAATTCATTTCCATCAACGATGCTGTTGCCCCTAGGACCTAACAGTTTGATCTCAGGGCAAAAGATTGAATCTTTTTGTTGACCTACAACTTTCGAAAATGATAATGCCAAGATCATTGTAAAGAGAAGTAGTTTCATAAAGTGTATGTTTGATTAGGTAATATACATTAAAAACCGAATTGACTCATGGAGAACTATACTGTATTTTTAGGGTATAACTAAGTACCTAGCAATTTATTTCCTCTTATTCAACCAAAAGCCTAAAGTTAGACTCCCTAATGTTGAAAATTCACCAACATTTTCATTTACTACCTGTCCTGCATTATCTGGCATACTAGCTGTTGTAAAAAGATAGCCAAGCCCTAGATTAAGGTCTAAGCTAAAACGTTTTCTGTAATTTCTTTGAAATCCCCAAACAACTCCAACTGTATTACATGCTCTACGATTAATTTCCATGAAATGAGAGGATGAAATTCTTTGTTTAGAAAAAATAGTTTGGATAGTAGGGCTAAAATAGTTTAAACTATTCATCTCTGTTCTTTTCCCTTTTTTTTGTCGCCTTTCGTAATTATAATAAAATCGGTATTGAAGGGATAAAGCGGGGTCGAATGAAATGCTTGATTGAGTTCCTGATGAGCTACCTGACAAAGAAAATGATGTGCTTAAATAAGCTTGCCCTACTAATGATTGAAATTTGCCAACTTGCTTTTCGTAACTAAGTCCTGGATTTAAGAAGTTGATTTTAGTAACATTTACAATTTGAGTTTGTGTTTTATCTTGCGCAAAGCAGCTTGTTGAAATTGTACTGAAAAACAAAAAAAGAACACATATTACTCGCATGATTGTGAATTTTATCCTGTTTTTAATAATATATTTTCATTAATTTGATTGCCGGAAAATTGCTTTGTCTGCATAAAAAGTACCAAAAGGAATTAAAGAAGCCATAAAAGCCCAAAACATTTTGATGATGCTCCACTTATGTAAAAACGAAACTTGGATCAATAAAACCACATACAAAACAAAAAGAATTCCATGAGCCAAACCAACAACATAATTGGGTTCTGGCATCAAATATTTGTATTTTAAAATCATCGTAAATCCTAAAAGTAAATAGGAACAACCTTCCATAAATGCCACAATTCTTAGCCTCCCCAATGCCGTTTTCGATAATTGATTTACCATGTTAATTTTTTATCAAGCCTCAAACAAATAAACCAAATTAATTATTTTGTTAAGAGCCCTTACAATAAAAGTACAAATAACTGAGCACATATAAATACGGAGACCACCGATACAGTTCCAGTCAATACAACCTATCTTTATAGCAAACCCTAGCTTACAATGAAATTGATTATCATCATTCTTGCACTGCTCATAACTTTCAATACCATGGCTCAAGAAGAAATACCCATCTACACTGGTAAAATACCCAATGCCATACCCTGCACATTAACTACTTATACGGGCAAGAACCCCAGTGGTAAACTCTACTATGCCAATATCATTACACCAACCGTAACCGTTTATATTCCTGAAAAACAAAATGCACTTAAAACAGCCATACTCATTTGCCCTGGTGGTGGCTATTCCAGGGTAGTAGTAGAACACGAGGGCGATGAAATTGCCAAAGCGTTTAATTCAATTGGAGTAACAGTTTTTATGCTTAAATACAGGCTTCCTAACGATACTTGCATGACTAATAGATCCGAAGTGCCACTTATGGATGCACAACAAGCCATTAAATATATTCGAGACCATGCAAAAGAATACAGCATCGATCAAAATCGTGTGGGTGTGATTGGCTTCTCTGCTGGCGGACATTTAGCTAGTTCACTAGGTACAAAATTTCAAACCAGTTTTATTGAGAACACCTCAAATACCAATCTTAGACCCGACTTTATGATACTGGGTTATCCGGTTATCAGCATGAACGATTCTATCTGCCATAAAGGTTCCAGGGACCGATTGATCGGTAAAAATCCTAGCCCAGAAAATGTAAATCTCTACTCATCCGAATTACAAGTAACTGCGCAAACACCCCCTACATTTATCTTTCATGCCAAAGACGATAAAACAGTTCCGGTAATTAATAGTGTTAGAATGCATGAAGCACTGGAAGCACATAAAGTAAAATCTACCCTACATATTTTTGAAGCGGGAGGACATGGTTTTGGATTGAATAACACTACAACTACCGATAAATGGTTTATACTAGCTAATAATTGGTTAAATGAAAATCAATTCGTTAAAGGCAATTTTTTTTATAAAATTCGCTCAAACTGAAAACGCAAGCAAGATCATTAGCAATAATGGTCTTTATCGAATCAGCGCATCGTACAATATCTCTACCGGATGCAGGGCATGCACTTGCGTACCATCTTTGATCTGGTGCCTGCAAGAAGTTCCTGCAGCTGCAATAATATGATTGGGAGATAATTTACGCACGGCAGGAAACAATACCAACTCCCCTACTTGCTGCGATACTTCATAATGCTCTTTTTCATAACCAAATGATCCCGCCATACCGCAACAACCCGATGGTATCACCGTAACCGAATAGTTTGTTGGAAGGCTCAACATATTTTTAATAGCATCTTGAGAAGACAATACTTTTTGATAACAATGACCGTGCAAAGCAATATTTTTTGCCTCGGCATGAAATTGGTTGGAATGAATAGCTCCTTTGGCAACTTCAGCAGCAATAAACTCTTCAATGGTAAATACAGCAGCCGCTATTTTTTTAGCAGTAGCCTTATTGGATGGTTCAGCCAGATCAATATACTCATCCCTCAAAGTCAATATGGCCGAAGGTTCTATGCCAATCAATGGATGCGCTTCATCAATCAAGCCACCGAGCATTTCAATATTCTGATTGATAATCGTTTTGGCTTTTCTTACCAAACCTTTAGACAAATAAGTTCTTCCACTCTCCAGATGATTCGGAATAAGTACTTGATATCCGAGTGCTTCTAATAACAAAATAGTTTTCTGACCAATGGCAACATCTAAATAATTGCTAAACTCATCGCAGAAAAAATATACTTGCTTAACGCCGGCAGAAATTTTATTCGCAGTTGATTTATTTCTTTGTTCATGCCATTTTTTTAAAGTAGTAGCAGACAACAATGGCATGGTTCTCTCCGGATGAAAGCCCACTAAATTATTAGCGATCCTGCGCAACCAGGGTGTATCAAAAACCAGATTATACACCCATGAAAATTGCGAAGCCAGTTTCATCTGTCCAGAAAATCCACCAATCATTTTTGCACGCATGGGTGTTCCATTGGCATCGTAATAATGTTGCAAAAACTCTGCCTTCATCTTGGTAATATCTATACTCGATGGGCATTCTATCTTACA
>CANGTR010000025.1 GCA_947456855.1 Sphingobacteriia bacterium
ATACGAAATCGATAAGGAATCGTATGCATTCTGTAAAGACAGATTTGAAAACTTTATGTCAAAAAATCAGTCAGAATTTCAATTAGCAGCATAAACTATATGAATCCCTCCCAATTAAAATCCCAGTTAAGTTTAAATGGAATTAGTTTGTCAGACCAGCAGAATCTTGAAATATGGGTTCTGTTGGACAAACTAGCACGTATTGAATATGACCTTTATTTGGAGGAGAAAAAGTCCTTCTGCGAAGGCAAGATGATAACAAATGTCGACATTAGCCAAGAATACAAACAAGTAGCGTAAGTCATGAAGAACGTAATTATCTACAGCAGAGTGTCCACTGACGAGCAGGCACAAATGGGTCATTCCTTGGATTACCAAGAAGAAACCATTCAAAGACATTGTACATTCAAAAACTACAACGTCATCAAGTGTTATCAAGAAGATTATTCTGCAAAAGATTTTGAACGACCAGAATGGAAGAAGATTTTGTCCTTTATTAAAACAAGTCAAAAGACTTCCATGTCAATTGACTCAATCGTGATATTAAGACCGGATAGATTTTCAAGAAATTTAATTTTATCATTTACTGAAACAACAAAGTTAGGCGGGTTAGGGTGTTCTGTTGAATATGTCGAAGGCCAAGTCGATGAGACAAGTCCTGATGCACTTTTACTTCAAGCGATAGGATACGCACTCCCACAGGTTGAGAATTCAAAAATTAGTAGGCGCAGTTGTGAGGGTTCACATAAGGCTAGAAAGTCAGGATATTTCACAGGGCTTGCTCCAAAGGGTTACAAAAACGTTCGAACTGAAGATGAAAAATCGACACTTGAATTTAATTCAGATGCACCATTGATTCGTGAGGCATTTGAAAAGATGGCTAGTGGAACTTATAGTGCAGATGAAATTAGACGCTGGTTGAACTCAAGAGGAATGACAATGTCAAAAAATACATTCCTTGATGTAATTCGTAATGTTACTTATTTAGGAAAAATTAGAGTCAAAGAGTTTAGAGGAGAACCAGAACAGATCGTTCAGGGTATTCATCCACAACTAATCTCAGACGAGGTGTTTGCAACGGCCAACGATGTTCTGAAGGGTCGTAAACGTAACATGAAGTTCAAGGATGACAAGTCTGACTTATACCCATTAAAGGGTCATTTAGTTTGTCCTATACATGGAAGAACCTTATCTGCTTATGCTTCAAAAGGAGGTAGTGGATTACTCTACCATTACTATGTCTGTACCAAAAATAGATGTCCAAGATACCCAATTGATTATGCACATAGTGAGATAGAAGGATTACTTAGTGAGGTACAATTCTCCGCCAGAGTATTAAAGTCTTATAACTCAATTTTAGAACGAATTTTCGAAGCAGAGGACTCAAATAGGGTTAAACTAATACAGAACACCAAAGACGAAATTCAACGTCTTAAACAAAGAAGAATCCATATTCAGGACGAGTATATGGATGGAAAGATTTCATCCCTTGATTACCAAGAATTGAAGATGGGTCTTGACACGAAAGTGTTTGAAAAAGAACGTTCACTCAAAGAAATGAATGAAGAACACTCTCCCTACAAAGAGTACTTGAATAGACATGTACCTGCGTTGGAAGATTTGACCTCGTTATATCAGAAAGTAGATGGAAAAACCAAGAAACAGATATTAAGTTGCATCTTTTCAGAAAAAGTCCATTTTGAAAATGGAAAAGCTGCAACTCCAAAGTACACACCCCCGATTGAGGTTTTAATCAATGCCAGAGGGGTTTTAGAAGGTTCTAAAAACAACAAAGAGGTCTATAAAGACCTCTTGTGCACTCTTGCTCCCCCTTCTGGACTTGAACCAGAGACCCTCTGATTAACAGTCAGATGCTCTAACCAACTGAGCTAAGGAGGAATTTCCCCATTGGGGTTGCAAAAATAGGGGTTTAGACTTTCTTACAAAAAAAATACGCTAAAAATTAAAAAATCGATTTAGTTCTAAGCCTATAAAAACCCCATTTTCGTTGTTTAGAACCGGATAAGTCTTTAAAAAATACCCTTCGCCACTGGTATTTCGGCCGTTTTCAAGGGAGAATTTATACCGATGTAATGGGCAAACAATGTTTCCTAAACCATCAATAAAGCCATCTGCCATAATTCCGCTAGCATGTGGGCATTTATGGGCAATGGCAAATAAAGCCTGATTATGGGCAACTAAAGTGATTTTTTTGCCTTCCACTTCAACAACACTCATGCCATTATTTTGCCACTCAATTTCGGCAACAGCATCTGCAATTTTAACCCAATTGATTTTTTTCTCCATTAAACCCCGATCATTAATCGATTTAAGTTGCTGTATAGTTGTGTTATCAAATTAATAAAGCATTGTTTTATAAGGATAGCGCACTTTGTACATTTCTCTAACCCTTTCTAAAATTAAATCACGCAATGCATCTAAATTATTTCTTTCTGTAGCAGAAATAAAAACACAATTGTTATTGGTAATATTATCCCACTTGTCTTTTAAATCTTGTAAGAGTTCTTGCTTTACCGAGTCTTCTAGCCATTCATCAAAAGTTTTTGTTTCATACACATCCATTTTATTAAAGATGGTAAGAATTGGTTTTTCAAAAGCTTTTAATTCTTGTAAAGTTTTATTCACTACTCCAATTTGGTCTTCGTATTGTGGGTGAGAAATATCAACCACATGCAATAAAATATCTGCTTCTCTAACTTCATCCAATGTGCTTTTAAAACTTTCTACTAAATGATGCGGTAGTTTTCGAATAAATCCAACCGTATCACTCAATAAAAATGGCGTGTTTTCAAAAACCACTTTTCGTGTAGTAGTATCTAGTGTAGCAAATAATTTATTTTCTGCAAATACTTCACTCTTGCTTAAAACGGTCATCAGCGTGCTTTTGCCAACATTGGTATATCCAACCAATGCCACACGAATCAATTCGCCTCTTTCTTTTCGTTGTGTAAAAGCTTGTTTGTCAATTTCACCCAATCTTTTACGAAGCAATGAAATTTTATCTTTTACAATTCGTCGATCGGTTTCAATTTCTGTTTCTCCGGGCCCCCTTGTTCCAATACCGCCACCTTGTCTTTCCAAGTGTTTCCACATCCCTTTTAATCGAGGCAATAAATATTGGTACTGCGCTAATTCAACTTGTACTTTAGATTGAGCTGTTCTGGCTCTTCGAGCAAAAATATCTAGAATTAAATCGGATCGATCAATGGTTTTTACTTTCAACTCTTTCTCTATATTCGAAATTTGCGAACCCGTTAATTCGTCATCAAATATTACTAGGTGAATGTTTTTTCCATTCAGGTAATTTTTTATTTCTTCTAATTTTCCTTTTCCTACAAAAGTTCTGCTATCGGGGTGTGCTAATTTTTGAGTAAATCTTTTTACTGCTATTGCTCCTGCAGTTTCTGAAAGAAATGCCAATTCATCCAGGTATTCTGTTGCTTGTTCGTTCGTTTGTTCTTTCAAAATCACCCCTACCAATACGGCTTTTTCTTCTTGGGCAATCAGTTGTTTTTTCTCAATCAATGTTTCTTTTTTTACAAAGTTAGTCTTTCGCTGCTTAGCTTAAATAAGAAAGCCCCGATCAATCGGGGCTCAATGTATAGGAAACCAAGTTTTTATAATCCGCTAATTGAAATCCCGAAACTAAATCGATTCATTCTTGCCCCAGATCCATCTCTTAATACGCCTAAAACATTATAGCTACCTTGTAAACCTATAATACCATAACCCACTCTGCCTGTAACAGCTAAAGAGGTTCCATTAAAAAATTTCTTGATTTGCTCTTTTTCTATGAATGTTGGACCGTAAATTGATTGACCATTCCGATTCACATAGTTTTTACCTTTAGAGAAAGACTTTAATAGGGTACCTACTTTTGCACCAATCGCAAATTTCCAAGACTTATTCATGTTATTTGGATTAGAGAAATAACGAATCTCAACAGGCAATTCCAAATACAAAGTAGTAATCTTAAACTTATCAAAATGATTGATGCTGTCTGCTATAGTAAAGGGTAGTTGAGTGCCAACATGTTTTACATTTACATTGGTATTATTAAAAAATATATTACTGCTTCCAATCCCCAGACCAATACCCGCACTCATTTTTGGGTTGGTTTTAAAAGGTTTGTCGAACATGATATAGGTATTGAAATGCCTACTGAATCCACCAGTTCTTACACTATCGGGCCTGCTAGTCCAGCCATCAATACCATATTGAATCATGAAATGGTCTTTTGTACGATTGGGCATCTTAATTGTCTTGGTATCCGAAGTTTGAGCCGAAGCAACCATTCCGGTCAGAACCGTAATTAATAAGAGTAATTTTTTCATTTTTGCATGTTTACAAGAGTATTGCTCTTGCAGATGGCAAAAATAATAGAATTGGCTGCATTATAGTGGTTAAAAATTAGTCAAAATGGATTCTTTTGCCTTTTTGAGGGAATAAATTCGGGTGTAAACTGCATATAATTTATATTTATGGCTCGAGATTTATAAAAAAGGATTGACGAACCCAGATTTTTTACCAGTCAGGTGGAAAATTTATCTTGATTATCGCACCATCAACGAAAAAAATATTTTGAATTTTAGAGAACTAGGATTAGACGAAAAGTTATTAGAAGGCATAGATTCGATGGGATATGAAACAGCAACACCTGTTCAAGCACAAGTGATACAACCCATTTTAGCAGGAAAAGACATCATTGCATCGGCACAAACTGGAACAGGAAAAACAGCAGCGTTTTTATTGCCGATTATTCATAAGATGCTTACCAGTCATCATGCAGCAAACCATATTAATGCATTAATTATTGTACCAACAAGGGAATTGGCCATCCAGATTGCAGAAACAATGGAAGGCTTAGGATACTTTACCGATATAAGTTGCATAGCTGTTTATGGAGGAGGCGATGGAAACTCTTTCATCACCGAAAAAAAAGCCCTCAGTAGTGGCGTAGATATGGTGGTATGTACTCCAGGCAGAATGATTGCTCATTTAAATATGGGCTATGTAAAAATGAAGGAAGTAAATTACTTGGTACTTGATGAAGCAGATCGAATGCTCGATATGGGTTTTAATGATGATATCATGAAAATCATATCTTTTCTTCCAAAGCAAAGACAAAATTTGTTGTTTTCGGCTACCATGCCTCCGAAGATGCGCGATTTAGCTCGTAAACTATTAATCAATCCTGTTGAAATAAATATAGCGGTATCAAAACCACCAGCGCAAATTGTTCAACAAGCTTATGTAGTGTATGAGCAACAAAAAATTCCGTTAATCAAATTTGTACTCAATAGCAAAGAATTCACAAGGGTAATAATTTTTTGTTCTAAAAAGCAGCATGTAAAACAGTTAAGTGCCGAATTAAAAAGAGCCAAATTTTCAATTGAAGAAATTCATTCCGATTTATTGCAAGACAAGCGAGAACAAGTAATGCAAGACTTTAGAAATAAGAAAATAAAAATTCTGGTAGCAACAGATATCCTAAGTAGGGGCATTGATATAGAAGAAATTGAATTGGTCATAAATTTTGATGTTCCCAATGATGGAGAAGATTATATACACCGAATTGGAAGAACTGCACGTGCAGAAAGTCAAGGAACTGCAATCACTTTTATAAGTGAAGCCGAGCAAAGAAAATTTGCAGCCATTGAAACTTTATTGGGCAAACAAGTAGATAAAATACCTGTGCCAGATCAGTTTGGAGCATCCCCAAGCTATTCTCCAAGAACACATGGCGGAGCCAAAAACGGCGGAAACAGGTGGCAAAAAAGAAATTAGTTTATTGGGCTATGCATTTGATTTTAAAGCTCGCTTGTGTAGGGTATGACCTATTCTTGTTTAATTTTATAAGTTGATACAATAAATAAGGTATTATTGATCGTTATATGTTCTTTATTATTCCATTAAAAACTAATTTTGCATCACTAAATTACATTAAATGAAAAAATTGTTTCTATTCCTTTTATCAACAGTACTATTTGTAGGAGCTATTTCGGCTCAAAAAAAACCAGATATTCGATTAAACGGTTATACTGGTTATGTATTTGATGATGCTATTGATTCTTATTACGATGCAAATAATTATTACAATGGTAAAATAATGGGCGCTTTTCAATGGGGTCTAGGTATTGAATCTAAAATTAATAGGGGCATGGGAGTAGAATTACTCTACATGCGTCAAGACACCAAAGCACCTATGCGTTATTTAAGTGGGGCTGGCTTGGCAAAGAATAAAGATTTCAATATTGGAGTGAATCATATTATGCTTGGCATCAACCGTTATTTTGGAGCAAACCCTAAAGTGGAGCCTTATATCGGACCAATGGTGGGCATGGCAATTGTTAGCATTAAAAATCCTGATCCAGGTGGCAATAGTAGCATCACTAAATTTGCATGGGGTCTAAGAACTGGAGCGAATATTTGGGCATCTCCAAAATTGGCATTGAAATTACAAATGCAATTGGTTTCAGTTGCTCAAGGGTTTGGAGGTGGAGCTTATTTCGGAACAGGAGGAGCTGGTGTTGGATTACAGTCTTATTCTTCTGTTTATCAGTTTGGAATGGGCGGTGGATTGGCCTTTAAATTAGGTAATTAATTTCTTGAACTCAGCTTTGAAATAATGAGAGGAGCAATAAATGCTCCTCTTTTTTTGTTTAATATTGTAGTAGTCATGTGCAATAAATTTACAATAATTCGATATGCTTTATGGGTAGTCATTATGACTGGAGTAATCCAAGCTCATGCTCAGAGCAAAGACACCTTGTTTTTTACCAATAAATCGATGCTGATTGGAGAATTAATCAGCATCAAATTGGGTAGAATTGAATTTGATGGCGATGGTGTAGGAATTGTAAAAGTGAAGTACGATAAAGTAAGTACTATACAAGCCAGCAAACATTATTTTAGAATTGAAACCGTTCAAAGAGATATTATCCCTGGCTTTATATCGGCTTCTGTAAACCGTGGAAAAATTATTGCCAAAACGGCCTATGATAGCAAAGAAATTGCCATTGGGGATATTGCATCTATGTTTAAGTTTGGAACAAAATGGTCCACCAGAATCAATGGAAATGTTGGAGCCGGTTATACCTATACAAAGTCTAGTCAAATCGGCCGATTTAATGCTGATGGATCAGTTTTTTACCACAACGAGAAAACCGAAGTTGAATTGGGGGGTAATATGATTTTCACTTCAGACAGCATCACCTCTGTAGTTGAAAGAGCTAATTTAAACTTACGGTACAATTATTATTTTAGTAAATATTTATTCGGTGTAGCATTGGTAAATTATCAGAGAAATACCCAGTTGGGCTTAAATAAAAGATGGCAACAAGCCTTGGCGCTTGGATACAAATTTGTATTAACCAGGCATAGTCAAGGGTTGGTAATTACTGGTTTGGCAATCAATAGAGAACAAGATTTAAAATTGAATTCTACGAATAATCAAGAATGGGTTGTTCAAGGAAAATACAATTTCTTTTCATTTAGTAAACCCAATATTTCTTTAGGAACTACCCAAACACTTTATTTTAGTTTGTCTCAAAAAGGAAGAACCAGATACGATGGAGACATTAATCTCAATTGGGAATTGATTAGTGATTTTTCTTTGAGTTTAAATTTTTACAATAACTACGATAGTAAATCACCAACAACGGGTGCAGCAAGATCCGACTACGGGTTTGTTGCAGGCCTGAGTTATAAATTTTAATTTCATAAGCCGTTAAGCTTAGCAATCGTATTTTAACAATTCAATGCATTTTAATGGCATTTAACAAATGACTATAATCCAATTACATAGCTAATGCTTATTTGAATTGAGTTATTTATACATAGTGTTTTCTTACATATTTCGGGTGCCTATTTTAACTAAACGATAAGCCAATCTTTTGCCGATGGCATAAAGCTCCGATTGATCTTTTGTACCTTTGCAGCCATTAAAATAGATCACATGATTAAAAAATTGGCCTTGGTTCTTGTTGCGGTTTTCTCTTTTGTACTCCAATCATATGATACTAAATCTACTATTGGTGGAAATGATGATGTATTGAATTCAACCCGATTGGCCTCAAAATTAAACATCAATGATCGTGCAATAAGTTTAGCCATAAAAGGCTATCAAAAATTAAAAGAACAAGGCAAACTCATTAATCATAGATATTTAACCATTGCAGATTTTAGTAAACCAAGTAGTGAAGAACGTTTGTATATCATCGATATGGAATCAACAGAATTGGTTTTACAAACTTTGGTAGCTCATGGAAAAAATTCAGGCACCTTATTTGCAAAAAACTTCTCTAATAAAAACGAATCGAATAAAAGTAGCTTAGGCTTTTATATTACTGGAAATACCTATTTTGGAAAACATGGAGAATCATTGAGGTTAACAGGAATTGAAAATGGAATCAATGATAAAGCTGCTCAAAGGGCCATCGTTTTACATGGAGCTAATTATGTAAGCAATACTGCTATCAGTCAAATGGGTTATCTAGGCAGAAGCCAGGGGTGTCCGGCAGTTCCTAGCAATCAGGTTCAACAAATCATCCATACCATTCAAGGCGAATCATGCTTATTTATTTATGCGCCTAACCAAGATTATTTAAATAGATCTAAGTTGGTTGGATAAATATTTTATAAAAGTACTTTTATTGCGTTAGTTCTGTTAATTTAGTTAATCCTAAACTAAATTATATGCTAAGAATAGCTGCTCTCTTTTTTTATTTAATTGCAACTACAGTTTTTGTAGAAGCACAAAATATCCCAACACCAAAATCGCATTTTGGTTTTTCTATTGGAGATAATTATCATCTAGCCACATTTACACAGACTGAAGCGTATTTAAAAAAATTGGCAGCAGCTTCCAATAAATTGAAGTTGCAAAGTATTGGCAAAACCGAAGAAGGTAGAGAACAGTACATGGTTATTGTTTCTGATCCAGCCAATTTATCTAAGCTTGATAAGTATAAAAACATTGCTCAAAGAATGGCAAGAGCAGAGGGAGTATCTGAAGCAGAAGCAAAGTTATTGGCAGCAGAAGGAAAAGCAGTGGTTTGGATTGATGGAGGGTTACACGCCAACGAAGTGCTAGGTATTCACCAATGGATCGAGTCTTTGTACCAAGTAATTTCTCGCAACGACGAAGAAACCAAAAGAATCTTAAAATCTACAATCATCCTTTTTGTTCATGCTAATCCTGATGGACAAGAATTGCAATCTAGTTGGTACATGCGTAATGCAGATACATTAAAAAGAAGTACTGCCAATCTACCTCGTTTGTATCAAAAATATATTGGACACGATAATAACCGTGATTTTTATATGACCAATATGAGCGAATCCAAGAACATGAGTTTGCAGCAATATGTAGAATGGATGCCACAAATTTTGTACAATCACCACCAAACAGGTCCTGCGGGAACTGTTGTGGCTGGCCCTCCATACAGAGACCCATTTAATTATGTATACGATCCATTATTGGTTACAGGAATAGATCAATTAGGAGCTGTTATGAGCAGCAGGTTGAATGCAGAAAACAAACCAGGCTATACCATGAAAAGCGGTTCTGTATATTCTACATGGTGGAATGGTGGCTTAAGAACTACAGCCTATTATCATAATATAATTGGGTTATTAACGGAAATGATTGGAAATCCAACGCCCATGAAAATACCTTTTGTTCCAAGCCGATTAATTCCGAATAGTGCAAATCCATTTCCAATAGAGCCCCAAAAATGGTATTTTAAAAGTTCTATTGATTATTCTGTTTCACTGAATTATGCTGTATTAAATTATGCATCAAGACACAAGGATGAATTGCTCATGAACATCTATACAATGGGCAAAAATTCTATAGAAGCTGGTAATAAAGATTATTGGACAAAAACACCTAGTAAAGTTGAAATAGCCAACGAATTAATAAAGACCGACCCAAGAGCCGAAAGGAATGATTCTATTGCCGCAACCATTTTTGATAAAGTATATAAAAATCCGCAATCACGCGATCCGAGAGCGTATATCATTCCAATTAATCAAACTACTACTGCTGTTAATTTCGTTAATATTTTATTGAAGAGTGGTATACGTGTAGAAAAAGCAACCGCAGATTTTACAGTAGCAAATAAAAAATATTTAGCTGGATCCTATATTGTAAAAACAAATCAAGCATTTCGTCCGCATGTAATTGATATGTTTGATCCACAAGATCATCCCAATGATTTTCAATATCCAGGCGGGCCCCCTGTACGTCCGTATGATGCAGCTGGTTGGACACCCGCCTATACCATGGGTTTAGAGTTTGATAGAATTTTAGAACCATTTGATGGTCCATTTCAAACATTGCCATATGGTGTAGAACAAAAAGCAGTTGGATCGATTGAGAAAAAAGCGGATACAAAAAAGTACCAGTTTTCTACTAAAGATAATGCAAGTTTTATTTTGGTAAATGATTTATTAAAAGCGGGTGTTGAAGTAGAAAAAACAAATGAACAATTTATTGTTCAAGCAAATGCAACAGTAAATTCAATGCTGGAAAAAGCAGCTTCTGAATATGGAGTTAAAATCACATCTTTTAATCAACCGTCCAACAGCGCTTCTATAAAGTTGAAATCAAGTAGAATTGCTTTATGGGATGTATATGGTGGTTCAATGCCATCAGGCTGGACAAGATGGATTTTTGAACAATATCGTTTTCCATTTACGGTTGTTTATGCAAAAGAAATTGATGCAGGCAAGTTAAAAAGCAAATATGATGTTATTGTTTTTGTAGGAGGAGCCATTCCTGCATATCGCCCAGAAACTGCTGCTGGTGGAGGATTCGAAGGAAGAGAACCCAATGAGGCTGATATCCCAGAAATCTATCGTTCAAGTATGGGAAGGATAACTACAGCTAAATCTATACCTGCATTAAAAGAATTTACAGAAGCCGGAGGAACCATTGTAACCATTGGAAGCAGTGCCAATTTAGCGTATCATTTTAATTTACCAGTACGCAATGCATTGGTAGAAATGGTGAATGGAAAAGAACGTTCATTGCCAGGAGAAAAATTTTATATTCCAGGATCGATAATGCAAGTAGCAGTAAATGCTCAACATTCAGCCAACTGGGGAATGAAAAATACAGCCGATGTATATTTTAGTGCAAGCCCCGTTTTTAATTTAATGCCAGACGCTATTGCAAACGGAGAAATCACCCCATTGGCTTGGTTTGCTTCAGATAAAACATTGAGAAGCGGTTGGGCATTTGGCCAATCTTATTTACAAAACGGAGTTGCTGCTTTTTCAGCAAAACTGGGAAAAGGAAAATTATTCGTGTATGGCCCTGAAATCAGTTTCAGAGGACAAACACATAGCACTTACAAAATGTTATTCAATCAATTGTATGGTCAAGAGTAGTTGATATCATCAATCTAATGCATTTTATTTTTTCTTTTCGGGGAATATGATTTTCCAGTCTTTCTGCATATCAACAATTAACCAATTGTATTTAGCTGCATCATTCAATCCCTTATCTAATTTGCCTATTGATGAATTACGATCATAGGCAAATTCTCTTTGGGGGTCGGTATGTCTCACAATCATACCAAAATGAGGAGTAGATCTTGTGCTGGTATATTGCAACATTTCATAATCACCATCCGAATTCCCACCACTAAAAACAGGAATTTTTCCTATATGCTGGTGAATGCCAACTGGCTTTCCTGATTTGTCATCAATAAAATTGAGTTCGGGTAATTTAACTAGGATCGGATTATCGTTATTGCCTTCGTATTTTACTTTTGCAGAACTTCCAATAACTTGGTATGGAGGAATATTGTATACTTTTTCTGCCCAAACCCTTAAAAAATCAATTCCACCGCCAGATACGATAAATGTTTTGTATCCGTTTGCGCGTAAGTAGTTTAACAACTCTAACATTGGTTGATATACCATATCTACAAACCTCAATCCTGTACTTGGATGTTTTGCTGTTGCAATCCAATCCGCTACTATTTTATCAAACTCAGTAGTGCTCATGCCGGAATGAGTAGCCATTACAATTTCTACAATCGAATGTTCTCCGCCTGCTAAAGCAGCCTTTAGGTTTCCCTCTAAAATTGATTTAAATGGTTCTTTCGTTTTCCATTCAGGATGTTGAGGGGCCATTGCTTTGATGCGGTCAATGGCAAAGAAAAATTGAAAATACAATGGTTGCTCACTCCATAGCGTTCCATCATTATCAAAACAAGCGATACGATCGGATAATGGAATATAATCTGCACTGCCTTTTTGGGTAGTTTTATTTACAAAATCAATGATTGCATTTTTTGCCTTTCCTTCGTTCCACGATGGCAATAATTTTGTATTATTTTTTTGTTGAGCCACCAATGCACCAAATAAAAACGCATTGATTAAAAACAACAGTATTGATTTTTTCATCGCAAATATTTTTTTGTAAAGTTAAAATATATTACAGAAACCAGCATCAATAATACAGTAATAAAATTTGGGGCTTAGATTTTGATTCACTTACTTTGTTTGGTGGACATACAGCATCTCTTAGAAATCAAGAATGGCATTAATTTTATTGCCGGATTCAATAATTTATTATTGATCTATTTGTTGATTCGAAATTACAAAACATCTTCTCCTGCAAGTCTGTTTCTTATTATTTTTATATTCGGTATGGGGATGATTAATCTAATGATTTATCTCTATGATACCCATTTATTGGAAGATATTCCTTGGCTCTTTAGGCTACCAAGTCCTGTTTACTATTTAATGTTTCCATCTGCATGGTTATATGTTAGAATGTTATTGAATGATGAAAGTAAATTACGAAAAAGCGATTGGTTGCATTTTATTCCAGCCATTTTCCATCTGTTAGAAATGATGCCGTACAATCTTTCATCTATTGAAAATAAACAACTCAATCTTGCCGCATCTTATAATAATCTATTGGGTAATTATTTGCACAACGAAGGAATGTTGCCCAGTTATGTGCACAATGCAATTAGAGGATTGATTGGTATTATTTATTGTGTATTCATATTCAAGGAACTCAAAAAAACATTTAAACATGATAATCCTACATCGTACCAGTTTCTCGAACTAAAATCTTGGCTGAATTTATTTGTTTACGCTTTATTCATTTTTTCAACTACTTTTTTTGTTTCTTTTGCTTTTCCGAAAATCTTACCCCCTTTCGCCAAATCTTTTTTGATAGAAAGCACTTCTGCATTCACACAGATTCTCACCTGTATTACTTTGCTCAGAAGACCTTATTTAATGTTTGGGATTCCTAGGCCAACTATTGTGATAGAGCAACAAGAAGCCCCTGCTATGCAAAATCACCCCAACGACTACAATAAATACATTGAAATACTCCAACAGTATGCCGAAAACAACACTAGTTTTTTGCAATCGGGCTTTTCTATTCGCGATCTATCAATAGAATTAAACATTCCTCAACATCATTTATCGTATGTATTAAATAGAATACTTCATATGAGATTTAATGATTATATCAATAAACTTAGAATTCTTTACCTGAAAAAGCATAATTCTCCAGAAAAAATGCAATCTACCACATTAGAAGGGCTGGCGCTAGAAGCTGGATTTGGAAATAGAACTACATTTATTAGGGCAGTCAAGAAACTTACTGGTGAGAATCCTTCTGTTTATTTTAACATGGCAGAAGAGTTGAATGAATCATCGGCACCCGTTTAAGTACCATTTATCTTGATTTTTGTATAATCCAAGTATCGAATTCTAACTTGTTACAAAAAATACAAGCAAATAGAACAGGTTATTTTTTGATTATCTATCTTTATCTCATTAAATAATTCGTTTTTTATCTATTAAACATTAACAATGCTTATGAAATTTAAGTTCATGCTTTTAGCTGTATTGGCATTAGTAATTGCCGGTCAAACACAGGCCCAACAGAAGCCCAATATCTTGGTAATCTGGGGAGATGATATAGGTACTTGGAATATCAGCCACAATAACCGTGGAATGATGGGGTATCGTACACCCAATATCGATAGAATTGCCAAAGAAGGGGTAGCTTTCACCGACTATTATGCTCAACAGAGCTGTACTGCTGGTAGAGCTGCTTTTATAAGTGGTTCAGTTCCAGTTCGTTCTGGTATGACCAAAGTAGGGTTACCTGGTGCTAAAGAAGGATGGCAAAAAACGGACGTAACCATGGCTACAGTTTTAAAAAGCCAAGGATATGCTACTGCACAATTTGGTAAAAATCACCAAGGCGATAGAGATGAACATTTGCCTACCATGCATGGATTTGATGAATTCATGGGTAGTTTATACCATTTAAATGCAGAGGAAGAGCCAGAAAACAGGGATTATCCTGGAACAATGGTAATGGCCAATGGAAAAACATTTCGCCAAAATTTTGGGCCAAGAGGTATTTTAAGAACCAAAGCTGATGGCAATGGCGGTCAAACAATCGAAAACCTAGGCCCTCTTACAAAAAAGAGAATGGAAACGATTGATGACGAAACTGTAGCTGCTGCAAAAGAGTATATTACTCGCCAAGCAAAAGCCGGTAAGCCTTTCTTTTGTTGGTGGAATGGAACCAGAATGCACTTCCGTACGCATGTAAAGAAAGAGCATGAAGGAATTTCTGGTCAAGATGAGTACAGTGATGGAATGGTAGAGCATGATATGCATGTAGGAGAATTATTGAAAGTAATTGACGATTTAGGTTTAGCCAATAATACAGTAGTAATGTATTCTACGGATAATGGCCCACATTACAATACTTGGCCAGATGCAGGAACAACTCCTTTTAGAAGTGAGAAAAATTCTAACTGGGAAGGTGCTTACCGAGTTCCCACTTTTATTAAATGGCCTGGTAAATTCCCTGCTGGAACTACTTTAAATGGTATTGTTTCTCATGAAGATTGGTTGCCAACATTTGCAGCAATAGCTGGAGCCACAGATGTTAAAGAGAAATTATTAAAAGGAGTTACGCTTAATGGAAGAACGTATAAAAATCACATTGATGGGTACAATCAATTGGATTATTTATCTGGTAAAACAAAAGCATCAGCTAGAAATGAATTTTGGTATGTAAATGATGATGCTCAAATTGTTGCAGCACGTTACCAAGATTGGAAAGTAGTGTTTTTAGAAAATAGAGGAGAGGCATTTGGTGTATGGCGCGAACCATTTGTAGAATTAAGAGCCCCATTATTGTTTAATCTTCGCAGAGATCCTTTTGAAAAAGCACAACACAATTCCAATACCTATAATGACTGGTTCTTAGACAGACCATTTGTTGTAGTACCTATTCAAGCTTTGGCTGCTAGGTTTTTATTAACGATGAAGGAATTTCCACCAAGTCAATCACCTGGTTCTTTCAATCTTAGTAAAATTGAAGAGATGTTAAAAAAAGGACAGTAATTCAAAAATAAAGGAAAGGGATTGAATCTAAAATTCAATCCCTTTTTTAATTGTTATTATTCAAACAACTTACCTTCTTTTAAATTTTTAACATGAAAAACAACTGCCTACAATTGATCACTGCATTTATTTTAATGTTGATCATCTCTAATGATATCAATGCACAAGAAAAAAAGGGTACTCCAAAAAGAGAGAACGAAAAAAAATTTGAATCCAAAAGTTCTTTGGGAATTGTATTAGGCCATGCACATGTTTTTCAAGGAAGAGACGAGTTGGGCAAAAAAAAATCATTGGCACTTCCATCCATTGGTATAGATTATATGTATCAACTTAAACCCCAATGGTCTATAGGATTACAAACGGATATTATCATAGAAAATTTTAAAGTAGAAAAACACTTGGGTTCTGGAGAAGTAATTGAAAGAAGCAAACCCATTGCTCCTGCTTTTATGGGAATGTATAAGGCATCAGAACATTGGAATTTCTTATTTGGTGCTGGAGCAGAATTTGCCAAAGAAGATAATTTTTTCTTGAATCGTTTTGGCGTAGAGTATGCTGCAGAGTTGCCCAATGAATGGGAAGTATTCGGAACACTTAGCTACGATCTAAAATGGAAAGCCTATGATACTTGGGTTTTGGGCATTGGCATAGCTAAAAAATTTGGAAAATAATTTATTGCTTTACTACCATTAAATTGATGTGCTTGAAAAAAAGCAAGGTATGTTTTTTAGGCCCTATATCTGCTGATATCTATTAACCATCCCTTGTAAATGTTTAGTCCGAGCGCTTTGGTTTTAATAAAGTAATCAATTGCTAAACAAATGAGCTATATTCTTGTTGTATAGCTAAACTTACACATGCAATTCCAAGAACAAGTCTCAGCCTTAGCAATAGCATACAATGAAATACCCAACAACTATTTAATTGATCCTATCGTAGAGCAAAGAGAATACCTTTCTGATGGAGCAATGATTCAATGGGCTGGACCTACACACGACGTTTATTCTCCTATACATGTAAAAACCAACGATGGCGTTCATCCTTTTAAAATAGGTTCTTATCCTATATGCACCGAAAAAGAAGCGCTTATTGCTTTAGATGCTGCAAGAGCTGCGTACAACGATGGAAGAGGCGAGTGGCCCACAATGTCTATATCCAATCGTATAAAATGTGTGGAGAATTTTATCAAAGCCATGTTAACTAAAAAAGATCTTGTAGTTAACTTAATAATGTGGGAGATTGGTAAAACCCACGCCGATTCAGTTAAAGAATTTGATAGAACAGTAGAATATATTTATTTAACTATTGATGCACTAAAAGACATTGATCGCAATTCTTCAAAGTTTACTATCGAACAAGGGATTGCAGCTCAAATTAGAAGATCTCCACTGGGTGTTGTTTTGTGTATGGGCCCATTTAATTATCCGCTCAATGAAACATTTACTACACTTATTCCAGCAATTATTATGGGTAATACGTTGTTGTTTAAGCCCCCAAAACATGGAACTTTATTGCATTATCCTTTACTAGAAGCTTTTAAAAACTGTTTCCCTAAAGGCGTAGTTAATACAATTTACGGACGAGGTAATGCAATTGTGCCACCTCTAATGAAAACAGGTAAGATAGATGTATTAACCCTGATTGGCTCTTCCAAAGTAGCCAACGATTTAAAAAAATTACATCCTAAAGTAAATAGACTAAGAGCCATATTGGGTTTGGATGCAAAAAATGCAGCCATAGTTACTAAAAATGCCAATATTCAATTAGCAGCAAAAGAAATCATGCTGGGTGCACTCTCTTTTAATGGTCAGCGTTGCACTGCTATAAAAATTGTGTTTGCACACCATTCAATTGTTGATGAACTAAACAACTTGTTAATAAAGGCTTTCAAAGAATTACAATTTGGATTGCCATGGGAGAAAAATGTTACCATCACTGCTTTGCCTGAGCCCAATAAGCCAGCTTATTTGAATGATTTGGTAAATGATGCAAAAAAACATGGAGCTAATATTTTGAATGAACATGGAGGTTTTGCCGAAGGCTCATTTTTTCATCCGACTCTTTTGTATCCAGTTAATAAACAGATGCGCGTTTATCACGAAGAGCAATTTGGTCCGATTGTACCTGTTGTAGCTTATGAAGATATTGAAGAGCCCATTCATTATGTAATTGAATCAACACACGGACAACAGGTAAGTATTTTTTCTAATAATCCAGATGAAATTTCTTTATTAATCGACCCATTGGTTAATCAAGTAAGTAGGGTTAATATCAATAGTCAATGCCAAAGAGGTCCGGATGCATTTCCTTTCACTGGAAGAAAAGACAGTGCCGAAGGAACCTTATCAGTAGTAGATGCCCTAAGGTCGTTCTCTATCAGAACATTGGTTGCGGTTAAACTTACTGATGAAAATAAAACAATCATTAATGAGATTATTTCTGCTGATAATTCTAACTTTTTAAGCACTAAGTATATCTTTTAAATGTAATAAAATCAGGCGAGGGTGTAATAAATAAAGATGGAGTGGAAAAGCAGGTAAAGCAAGATATTGTAATCGTATGGTTTAAAAGAGATTTGCGTTTTACAGATCATGCGCCACTTTACTTTGCGCAAAAACAAACATTACCTATTTTATTTATTTATTGTTTCGAACCCAGTCTGATGAATTATGCAGACAGTGATTTTAGGCATTGGTGTTTTGTATTTCAATCCTTGCAAGAAATGCAAGCAAAGCTTATTGGCTTGAATGCAAGGATTGCCATATTTCATAATGAGGCTATTGTTGTTTTTAAAAAGATCCAATCAAAGTACAATATCAATACTATTTTTTCTCATCAAGAAATTGGCAATCAAATTTCTTATCAACGCGATAAAGCGGTAAAACAATTCTGTGATAAAAACCATATCGAGTGGAAAGAGTATCAACACAATGGAGTTATTAGAAAATTAAAATCTAGAAAGGATTGGGAAAAACGTTGGAAGCAAAAAATGGAAGCCACTCCTAAACTGGTTGATGAAAAAAATTGGAATTTATTGTTTATTGAAGAGGCTTTTTATGAATCAATAAAAGGACCAGATTTGAATGAGCAAATCACCCAAAATAATCCATCTTTTCAAACAGGTGGTGAGTTGTATGCATGGCGTTATTTAGATAGTTTTTTAAAAGACCGATACATTAATTACGCTAAACATATTTCTAAACCTGCTTTAAGCAGAAAAGGCTGCAGCCGAATTTCGCCTTATCTCAGTTATGGGAATATAAGTATGCGGATGGTGTATCAGTACACCATGCAACATTATACCAACGCAATAAACAAAAGAGCACTTGCTAATTTTATTTCGAGGCTACATTGGCATTGTCATTTCATGCAAAAATTTGAAGATGAGTGTAGCATGGAATTTCAAAATATAAATAAGGCCTATGATCAAGTAGCGAAGCCCAAAAATGATTTTTATATTCATGCATGGCAAAATGGAATAACAGGTGTTCCCATTGTAGATGCCTGCATGCGATGCTTGGCGGCTACTGGTTATATCAATTTCAGGATGCGCGCAATGGTTGTTTCTTTTTTTGTATTTAATCTTTGGCAAGACTGGCGCGAGTTACATTTTTTAGCCAGACAGTTTTTAGATTACGAACCGGGTATTCATTACCCGCAATTGCAAATGCAATCAGGCGTTACAGGTATTAATACCATTCGTATTTACAACCCCATTAAAAACTCTCAAGACCACGATGAAGATGGCTTGTTCATTAAAACCTGGATACCTGAATTAAAGCATGTTCCTGCTGCATTGATCCATGAGCCATGGAAAATGGGTTTAATGGAACAGCACATGTATAATGTTATCATAGGAAAAGATTATCCCAACCCTATAGTAGATATTGAAGCCACCCGAAAAGCGGCAAGCGATGTGGTTTGGCGTTTTAGAAAAACCGACGCAGTAAAAAAAGAAGGCAAAAGAATTTTAAAGAAGCATGTGAATTAGTCTCTATTGGCTTCTTTTGCTCTGCTATCGCTAATTTGTAAGTATTGATTTGAAGGAAACCAACTGTCATGTAAAGGATATACATGATATTTTTTTGCTTCTATTTCAAATGCTTTTTTTAGTTCATTTAATTTTTGTGGGTATTTTTTTGCAAGATTGATTCGTTCGTTAAAATCATGTTCTATGTTATACAATTCCCATACATCATTTTTATAAGATGTTCCTAGTGGATGATAGGCTTCCGCTTTCCAACCATCTTTGTATAAAGCTCTTGATGCCCCTGTTTCAAAATATTGTATGCTATGGTTGCTTTTTGCTGATGCGTCATTTAACGAATATCCAAAACTATTTCCTTCAATTGGGGCTTGTTTATATCCATTGATGGTTAATGGAACTTTCACATTTGTAAGTTCAATCAATGTTGGCCATATATCTATCAAGTGTACATATTGATTTCTAATACCCCCTTTTTCTTTTATGTATTTAGGTGCATAAATGATCATAGGATTATGAGTTCCTCCTTCAGCATTAGCATCCCCTTTCCATAATTTAAAAGGCACATTGGTTGCTTGAGTCCATCCCAAAGGGATATCTCCTTTAAAATTTTTCCTACCTATCTGTTCAATATTTTTTAGTGCGGCTTTTACTTTTTCTTCATGACTTGCTTTTTCCATTCCGTCTGGCACGCCGGGAATATCGGCTGTGTATTTTGTTGCTCCGTTATCTCCAATAATTACGATCACAATGGTATTTTCGATCTGACCAATTTGCTTGATATAATTAATTACTCTTCCTATTTCATCATCTGCCTGAGATAAAAATCCTGCATGTGCTTCCATGGCCCTTGCCATTACTTTCTTTTCATCTTTAGATAAAGATTCCCATGCAGGAATTTTTTCGTTTCGGGCAGGAAGTGTTACATATGCAGGAACAACACCTAAGTTTTTTTGTCTGGCTAATACAGCTACACGATATTCATCCCATCCCATGTCAAATTTACCCTTGTATTGATCGATCCACTCCTTTCCAACCTGCATGGGTGAATGCACTGTTCCGGGAGCGAGGTATAATAAAAAAGGTTTACCAGGAACTGCTTTTTGTTGCTGCTGGATATATTGGATGGCTTTATCGGCTAAGATGGTGTTCAAATGTTTTCCAGCTGCCGTATCAACAACAGCCCTAGTTATACCTTCCCAAAGCACAGGATAATATTGGTCGGTTGCTGATTCTAAAAATCCATAAAAACGATCAAAGCCCCTTCCGGTAGGCCAGCGATTGAATGGACCCGCAGCAGTTCGATCTGCCAGCGGTGTTAAATGCCATTTACCCAAAATAAAAGAATTGTATCCGTTCTCTTTGAATACTTCGGCCATTGTTGCTTTTTCAAAAGGCATATTGCCATCATAGCCAGGTGCATCAAAAGCGGTTTCTGTAAAATGTCCCATGTTTACAGAATGATGATTTCTACCTGTTAATAGTGCAGCTCTTGATGACGCACAGAGTGCAGTGGTATGAAAATTATTGTATTTTAATCCTTCTGCAGCTAATTGATCCATGGTTCGGGTTTCGGCAAGCCCACCGAAAGTTCCCGCTAAGCCAAAGCCCACATCATCCAACATGATCAGCACAATATTGGGGGCTCCCTTCGGTGCTTTGGGTTGATAAGCTGTTTTGTATAAATGAGTAGTAGTATCATATGTAAGGGGATGCTGCTTATATACTTTGGTAGGACTATATTGTGCAAATCCCAATTGAAGTATTGAACAGCATACTATAAATAGAAATATGCTTTGTTTTTTGATTGTTCTCATAAATCATATTTAGATGAATTGAATATAGAATATTTTTCTTTTTGATTTAGGAAAAATAGTAATCATAACAAACTGGTTTCAAAAGAAAACACAAAAACAAGAAATTGAAATTGGGGTTTAGGAGCAAAGCCAAAACTTGGCCAGAACTTATCCCAAACAAAAAGGGTCTATGCTTTTAACAGCATAAACCCTTGAAAATCTTGCCTTTCGGCTGTGGGCCCACCAGGGCATGATCCTGGGACCCCCTGATTATGAGTCAGGTGCTCTAACCAACTGAGCTATAGGCCCGCATCTTTCGATGTAGGCGGCAAAAATAGGATATTTTAACCTTTTTTAAAGCTATCTACCCAATTTTTCAGCTATTTTTGCGCCATGAAGAAAGTATTATTATCTATTGCAGCAGTATGGTTCTTTGGTGTTTTTGCAAATGCTCAGTCAAAAAGTTCAACAAGTGCAAATTTAACTGGTAGAGCGGCGGATCATTTAATGTTTCAAATCGGTACGGATACATGGATTAATACCCCTGATAGTGTGAAATTGGGGAGTGGAACTAGTCGTCATTTTAATATGTACTTTATGTACGACAAACCATTTAAGTCAAACAATAAATATAGTGTGGCTTATGGTGGAGGTATCGGAACAAATAACATCTTTTTTGATAACAGAACTAATGTAGATTTAAAATCAAATGCAGCAACATTACCTTTTAGAAGAATTGATGCTAATGCAAATCATTTTGATAAAGTAAAAGTTACCACTATTTATTTACAAGCACCTTTAGAAATTAGATATTATAGTAATCCAGCAAATCCCGGAAAATCTTGGAAATATGCAGCTGGAGTTAAAGCTGGATTTTTATTTAAGTCATATACAAAATCGAAAAACTTTGTAAACTCCTCTGGTAGCTCTATTTATGGTAAATCATATATTTTAAAAGAATCAAACAGAAGATTTTTTAATGCAACGGATATTACTTTAACGGGAAGAGCAGGGTATGGCATTTTATCATTTGATGTAGGATACACTGTAACGGGTGTATTAAGAAGTGGATTTGGTCCTGTGATGAATAAGTTTTCTGCAGGTATAACAATAAGCGGGTTATAATATTAGAACGATACAACATTAAAACCCTCTTCACAGAGGGTTTTTTATTCAAAAGAATCTAAGTTGATTGAAAAAAAACAAATATTACAAGAAGATCAAAGAGCAGTCTTAGTGGGCGTGATTCAAAAAGATCAAACAGAAGATCAGGTAAATGAATACTTAGATGAGTTAGCTTTTTTAGCAGAGACTGCTGGTGCTGCTACCATCAAAATATTTAAACAAAGATTACAGCATCCTGATAGTAGAACCTTTGTAGGTAAAGGAAAGCTTGAAGAAATTAAAGATTATGTTAGATCTAGAAATATCAATCTAGTTATTTTTGATGACGAGTTAACAGGTTCGCAAATTCAGAACATAGAGAAAGAATTAGGCACAAAGACCATTGATAGAAGTGATTTGATCTTAGATATATTTGCAAGCAGAGCAAGAACTGCACAAGCAAAAGTACAAGTAGAGTTAGCGCAATATCAATATTTGCTCCCAAGATTAAAAGGTATGTGGTCTCACTTAGAAAGACAAGGTGCTGGGATTGGTTCAAGAGGTCCGGGTGAAACAGAGATTGAAACAGATAGACGTATTGTTAAAGATAAAATCTCTTTATTAAGAAAACGTTTACAGGAAATAGACAAACAAGCATTCACGCAAAGAAAAGATAGAGGAGAGTTTATTCGTGTGGCACTAGTAGGATATACGAATGTGGGTAAGAGTACTATTATGAACTTATTGAGTAAGAGTGAAGTGTTTGCAGAAAATAAATTATTTGCAACATTAGATACTACTACTAGAAAAGTAGTTTTTGAAGCAACACCTTTTTTATTAAGTGATACAGTAGGATTTATCAGAAAACTTCCTCACCATTTAGTAGAAAGTTTTAAGAGCACTTTAGATGAGGTAAGAGAAGCTGACGTTTTATTACATGTGGTTGATATTTCTCATGCACAATATGAAGATCAAATTGGTGTAGTGAATAAAACATTACAAGAATTAAAAGCGTTTGAAAAACCTATTGTCACCATTTTTAATAAAATGGATTTATACAGACAGAAATATTTTGACGAATGGATTTCTGACGAAGTGAAACAAGATATTGAAAGAGATCTTAAAGAAAAATGGATTGGTTTAACTAATAACAACTGTGTGTTTGTCTCTGCCATTGAAAAGCAAAACATTGAAGAATTAAGAACCATCATTTTGCATAAAGTAAGAGATATGTATCAAATTAAGTATCCTTACAAAACTGTCTTTTTTTAGAAGTATTTTATGGAATGGCATTTAATCACCGACGCTCCTTTAAGTTTGGAATGGTCCAATCAACAAATGGTTGATCTAGAAGTGGCTGGGAAAAAAGTCACTTTGGCTAAATGGATGGATGGCTATTATGCTTTTTCTCAAAAATGTCCTCATGCTAGTGGAAGAATGTCTGCAGGGTATATCAATCCCCTGGGGCAGGTGGTATGTCCTTTGCACAGATATGCTTTTGATATGAAAAATGGCCGAAATACTACCGGAGAAGGCTATTTTTTAAAGACCTACCCAGTGGAAGAGCGTCCTGAAGGTATTTTTATAGGTTTTAAGCCGAATTCTTTCTTTTAAACTTTTGTTCTTTAGTAAATTTCATTATTTTTGCGACCCATTAAAGGGAACACTCCTCCTTAGCTCAGTTGGTTAGAGCATCTGACTGTTAATCAGAGGGTCTCAGGTTCAAGTCCTGAAGGGGGAGCTTCACTGGACAAGCCATCAGCAATGATGGCTTTTTCTTTGTCTATCAGTGAGTTAGGGTGGGTGCATCTTTTTGTATTTGGAGAAGGAATTATTGTGAAATGGTTTTAACTTTAATCTCAATTTATAAAAATGAATAAAATGCTATTCCCTAAATTATCTTTAATACTTAACATCCTTGTTTTAATCCCTGTATGCTCAGGGTTACTCCTAAGAGCAAATTGGGTAGAAGAATCATTTGGTATAGAAACACCAGCTCGTGGCATTTTACTCTCAATTTATTTAGCCATCCTCATTCTATCTGCAGTACTTTTATTCAAATTTGACCCCAAGATGGTAATGGCGCTTTTATCTGTTCAAATTGTATACAAATTATTGAGTCCTATAATGGTTGGAACCATTACTAATCCTGTAATAATCAGTAATATTTTTATTGCAGTATTTCATTCCTATAGTGTTTGGAAAATAGTATTATCACAAAAATCAGCTCTTTAATTTTCTGATAGTTATGAATTCAATCAATGCATTATAATTGCATCTTTCGTCGAAAAGGGGAGCCAAACTAGACAAGCCATCAGAAATGATGGCTTTTTCTTTGTCTATCAGTGAGTTAGGCTAGTTGCATCTTTTATATTTCAAGAATATGGGTTTTATGAAAAGACAGAACTCAATATCTTTGTAATTCACAATACTCAAAAGAATGGACATCTTATTCCAACCCTTTTTAGATCATTTTTCCAAGAATTTGCCATTAAGCGACCAGACTAAAGTAGAAATAGGGAGTCATTTGAAAATCTTAAATTTAAATAAAAAGCACATACTTATTCAAGAAAATCAGAGACACGACTTTGCTTATTTTGTAATAAAGGGTGCTGTGAGAAGTTTCTATTTAAAGGATGGAACAGAAGTGAACACTTGGTTTGCTTTAGAAAATGATATGGTGGGGTCATTGCAAAATTTTAATGACAATCCTTCAAGAGAAACGATGGAGCTGGTTGAAAATTGTACTCTAATAGCAATCAATATTAAAAAGATAAAACCTTTAATGTTAACTAATATTCAGATAGCCAATTTTATCAATGCTATAATTGAAGAGTACGCCCTATTTTTAGAGGACAAGATTTACTTTTCACAGATGATGAATTCAATTGATAAATACCTGACATTAGTAGACAAACAACCACAACTTCTCCAACGCATCCCTTTAACATATATCGCTTCTTTTCTTGGCATTACGAGAGAAACATTGAGTCGATTGAGGGCAAAATGATTTTGTGACATATGTCAAGTGAAATCATTTTGAAGTACCGCATTTTTGCAGTCTAAAAATGATTGTAAATATGACTGCTACAAAGCAAAACAACAGACTTTTGTCCATTGACCTTGCAAGAGGCTTGGCTGTATTTTTTATGATTGCGGTTCATACACTTGAAGTGTTCGCAAATCAAGAAGTAAAGAACTCAGTGTTCGGACAAATTATATCATTTTTAGGCGGGCCTCCTGCAGCACCTGTCTTTATGACTTTGATGGGATTTTCATTCATCTATTCAAATAAATCTGAATTAAAGCCAAAGCTCTTACGCGGGTTTAAAATATTTTTGAGTGGTTACGTATTAAATATATTCAGGGGTGTAATTCCGTTTACACTGGCCACTTACCTAAAATTGGATGTTATAAAAATATTCCCTTTAGAAAAAATTAATGCGTACACGATTTTAACTACTGTGGACATATTACAGTTTGCGGGGATTGCCCTGATGATAATGTCAATCATTCAAGCACTCCAAATCAATAAGTACCTGATTTTATTATCCGCATTTTTGATTAGTATGATTTCGCCATTGCTATGGGGAATACAGCTAGACATTCCAATAGTAGACCAAATATTAGAGCTGTTTTGGGGAGACTTGCCAATCGAGTTTAGCTTTATTGCAAATAAAATCGCCTTTCCAGTTTTCCCTTGGCTTACATTCCCCCTATTAGGAATGTTTCTTGGCGAAACTGTTAAAAATTCAATAGATATGAATAGAGTCTTTAACTACTTTGGTCTATTTGGGATATTCCTTATTGGCATAGGTGCTGCCATTTCATTTAGTAATTATCAATATCATTTTAACGACTACTACCATAGCCGTCAAGGTGCTATGTTTTTTATTTGTGGATTTGTAATGGTTTGGTTGTATTTAACTAAGTTAGTTATAGATAATATACCTACGAATAGTCTTTTTGATTTACTATTTCGCTGGAGTAAAGGAGTTACAAATATTTATTTTATTCAATGGATTATCATTTTATGGAGTATCGCATTTTTTGGAATTAACAATAGCTCATTCATAAGTACTATTTTGTTGATTTTGACTTTCACAGGTATTTCACATTTTACAAACGAATTTATCATACAGCGACAGAAAAATAAGTAAATGTGGAGAAGTTCAACCCTTCTGCTTCCTAATTTTACCAACTCAATCATCGTATTATAGGTGCATCTTTTTGTTATTTTTGTCAAATAATCACAAAAAAATGAAATTAAAATTAGAATATTATTGGTTTTTGATATTTGCCCTTTGTTTTGCCGCCTTCAACCAAATTCAAGATAATATTCGCCCTAATTATAGCGGAGATAATTCAATAATCAAATATCTTTTAGGTGTTGCGCCTAACTTCTTCCCTGCAATTGGAATACCAGCATTATTTGTTCTAACTATTCCATACGTATTCAAAAAGAAGAACTCGGATAATTGGTTTTTTAAAAAGAGACATTTATCCTCAAATTTAATTTCGGTCATAGGATTAGTTGGATGGGAATTTGCACAAATGTCAGGTAAGTTAAGATTTGACTGGAATGATATTTTATGGACTTTCATTGGCGCCTTATTATTTCAGGTCATTTGGATTTTATCCCCTCAAAAATACAAGGAACTCTAACCCTTCAATTTGCTAATAGTCACATACTCAATCATCGCATTATAGCTGCATCTTTCGTCGAAAAGGGGAGCGAAAGTGCACAAGGCGACAGAAATGTCGCCTTTTTTGTTGTCCGTCAATGAGTTAGGGTAGTTGCATCTTTTTGTTTTTCTTTGATTAACTTCAGTACTTAAATAATCAAACGAATATAAAAATGAAAAGAATTGCCCTCCTATCACTTTTGCTTCTACCATTACTTGGTTTTGCACAAAACACCCAATATACGGTTACCTCTTTTTTACCTGAAGGGC
>CANGTR010000026.1 GCA_947456855.1 Sphingobacteriia bacterium
GTATAGTAATGCAATACAGGTACACCAAAGGCTTTCAGCTCTTTGCTTTGTTGAATCAACCATTCTGTACCAACCTGCTCACATTCTAAATCGGTTTTGCATTTAGAGATGGCATTGGATAAATCAGTAGGAATATCAACATGAAAAATGCGGGGCAATACAGATAATTGTTTTTTGTTGGTGATGGGTTTGAGACCCGGAATAATGGGCACAGTAATACCCATATCTCTACAAGCCTTTACGTATTCAAAAAACTTTTGGTTATCGAAAAACATCTGGGTCATGATATAATCGGCACCTGCATCTACCTTGGCTTTCAATCTGCCCAGATCTATTTCTAAATTGGGAGCTTCAAAATGTTTTTCTGGATAGCCCGCAGTACCAATACAGAAATTGGTTTTACCTCCATTCTGAATGTCTTCATCTAAATACAATCCATTATTTAAATTCACCACCTGCTTTTGTAAATCAATGGCATATTTATGTCCATCGGCTTCTGCTTCAAAGCTGGCTTCGTTTTTGGCTGCATCTCCACGCAATACCAGAACGTTATCAATTCCCAAAAAATTCAAATCAATCAAAGCATCTTCGCTCTCTCTTTTATTAAAACCACCACAAATAAAATGCGGCACTGTATCAATTTGATAATGGTTCATGATGGCCGCACAAATACCCACCGTACCTGGGCGTTTACGCACTTCTACTTTTTCGAATGTACCATCGGTTTTTTTCTTAAAAGCGGTTTCGCTTCTATGATAAGTAACATTGATCCAGGATGGCTTAAACTCCATTAAAGGGTCTAAATGATCAAATACATGTTGAATGGTTTTACCTTTTAAAGGAGGTAATACTTCAAATGAAATGAGTGTGTCTTTGGCCTGGTTAATGTGTTCGGTAACTTTCATGCTTGCTCAAATAGTTAAATAGACTGCAATATACAACCCATCATTGCTTAAAAAGCAACTGTTAAAGTATAATTTGATGCTTTGGGCTTATTCAATAAACGTTATTTTTGTTGAAACCATTTTTGTGAACATCACCATACACGCTAAAGACCTCGTTAAAAGCTACAAAGGTAGAACCGTTGTAAACCATGTTTCTGTATCGGTAAACCAAGGCGAAATTGTGGGTTTACTAGGCCCCAATGGTGCGGGAAAGACCACTAGTTTTTACATGGTTGTTGGTTTGATTAAACCAGATCAAGGATCGGTATTCTTAAATGATCAAGATATCACCAAACTCCCTATGTATAAAAGGGCTCAAATGGGAATTGGATACTTGCCCCAAGAAGCCAGTGTTTTTAGAAAACTGAGTGTAGAAGACAATATTTTGGCAGTATTAGAAATGACCAAGCTTACTAAGGCAGAGCGTCAAAACAAACTAGAGTCTTTATTGGATGAGTTCAATTTGCACCATGTTAGGGGAAACAATGGAGATAGTTTAAGTGGTGGAGAACGCCGTAGAACGGAGATAGCGCGGGCATTAGCGGTGGATCCTAAATTTATTTTATTGGATGAACCCTTTGCTGGTGTTGATCCGATTGCGGTAGAAGATATACAAACCGTAGTAGCTCGTTTAAAATATAAGAATATTGGTATTTTAATTACAGACCATAACGTGAATGAAACCTTATCAATTTGTGATCGTGCGTATTTATTGATTGAAGGAAAAATTTTTAAACATGGAACTGCCGAAGAATTGGCAGAAGATGATCAAGTTAGAAGATTGTATCTGGGTACCAATTTCGAATTAAAACGAAAAGATTGGATCATTGATATGGCAAGAGATAATCCTTCTACTTCTATGGAAGCTTACTAACCATTTACCGCATGATTTTCTTGGATATTGATTATGTGCTTGGGAATCTGTATTTTGCCATACCCCAATATGAAATTGCTGAGTTCATCCATATCAAGATTAGCCCGCTTCAGGTACTGGCGTATAGAGCAATGGTTGAGCAACCCCATTACAGCACAGCGAGAAGTTTTACAAGATTTGGTTACCCATGGCCAATACACAGAATTTGGTAGAAAATATGGGTTTGATGAATTGTTTAGTATCAGCAAATTTAAAGCTGCTGTTCCTATTCATGAGTATGACGACTTAAAGCCTTACATAGAAAGGATTATGCAAGGGGAGGAGAATGTACTTTGGAACACACCCGTAAGTTGGTTTGCAAAAAGCAGTGGAACAACCAGCGATAAAAGTAAATTCATTCCAATTACGCAAGAGAGTTTAGAAGACTGCCATTTTCAGAGTGCAAAAGATGTACTCACATTATATTATAATAGCCATACAGAAAGTGATTTACTTACCGGTAAAGCCCTTGTGATTGGAGGAAGTCATCAAATTAGTCAGGTAAATGAAGACATGCAGTATGGCGATTTAAGTGCCGTGCTTTTACAGAATACCCCGATGTGGGCCAATTGGATTAGAACGCCAGAACTTTCTATTGCATTGATGGATGAATGGGAGCAAAAAATTGAGCAGCTGGCGCAAAGCACTATTCAAGAAGATGTAACTTCTATTTCTGGTGTACCAACTTGGACACTGATTTTAATTAAAAGAATTTTAGCAATTACCGGTAAAGAAACGCTAAAAGAAGTTTGGCCTAATTTAGAATTGTATATACATGGAGGCGTTTCTTTTACACCTTATAAAGATCAATTTAAAAAATATATAGGCGAAGGATGTACTTATTTAGAAATGTACAATGCCAGCGAAGGCTTTTTTGCAGCACAGGATAATCCTGAAGAAGATGGGATGCTGTTGTTTTTAGAGAATGGTATTTTTTATGAGTTCATGCCAATTGCAGAATACGGAAAATCAAATCCTCAAACCATCGGCCTTAATAAAGTAGTGATTGGCGAAAACTATGCTTTAGTGATAAGCACCAATGGAGGTTTGTGGAGATATTTAGTGGGAGATACTATTCAGTTTGTTTCTTTGAATCCTTATAAAATAAAAGTAAGTGGCAGGCTAAAACAATACATCAATGCTTTTGGCGAAGAAGTAATAGCTGATAATGCAGATAAAGCCATTGCTATTGCTTCTGCTAAAACGGGGCTACTGGTAAATGATTATACCGCCGCACCTATTTATTTTGGTGATCAAAATCAAGGAGCTCATGAATGGTTAATAGAGTTTGACGAGAAGCCTGCAAATACAGATGCATTTGCTTATGAATTGGATAGTGCGTTAAAATCATTGAATAGCGATTATGAAGCCAAACGGTATAAAGATATTGCACTGAGTTTGCCCGTTGTGCATGCATTGAACAATGGGGTTTTTAATGCATGGTTAAAGCAGCAAGGAAAGTTGGGTGGGCAACACAAAATTCCTCGTTTGAGTAACGAAAGAAAATACATAGAAGCAATTAAGCAGTTAATGTAGATGATATATTCACTGAAGTTTAAATAAATTCCTTTTATTTGTAATTACCTATCATCAAATTTTTTAGTATGAAATTATTAGCAGGAAAAACATCGATTGTAACAGGTGCAGCGAGAGGGATCGGGGCAGCCATTGCAGTAAAATTAGCCGAGCAAGGAAGTAATATTGTATTTACCTATGTTAGCGATAGTAGTGCAGAAAAAGCAGCAGCCTTGGTTGCTCAAATAGAAACATTGGGGGTAAAAGTAAAAGCAGTAAAAAGCAATGCAGCAGTATTTGCTGATTGTGAAGCATTGGTGAATGACACCATTAAAGAATTTGGGGCAATAGATGTTTGTGTAAACAATGCAGGAATCTCAAAAGACAATTTATTGTTGCGCATGACTGAAGAACAGTGGGACGATGTGATGGATATTAATTTAAAGAGTGTTTACAATATGACCAAGCAAGTGATTCGCCCCATGATGAAAGCAAAACAAGGCAGTATCATTAACATGAGTTCTATTATTGGAATACGCGGAAATGCTGGTCAAAGCAGCTATGCTGCTAGTAAAGCAGGCATTATAGGATTTACTAAATCTATTGCTGCCGAATTGGGATCTCGCAATATTCGTTGCAATGCCATAGCCCCAGGTTTTATTGAAACCGATATGACGCATTATTTACAAGATGGAGATGCCTCTGCACAGTTTTTACAAAAGATTCCTTTGGGGAGGTTTGGTAAGGCAGAAGAAATTGCCAACACTACTTTATTTCTCGCTAGCGATTTAAGTTCATATATTACAGGTCAGGTATTGAGCGCATGCGGCGGATTAAATATCTGATCAATAATTAATGAAAAAATACCTTCAACATATTGGGTCCGACTTGTCTGCTTCAATAGTTGTTTTATTGGTAGCATTGCCACTTTGTTTAGGTATAGCTTTGGGCTCAGGCGCTCCATTGTTTGCAGGAATTATTGCAGGTGTAGTTGGCGGTATTGTTGTAGGAGTTTTGAGTGGATCTGAATTAAGTGTTAGCGGCCCTGCAGCTGGATTAACGGTGATTGTTGCTTCTGCAATTTTAAAACTTCAAGTATATGAAGCTTTTTTATTAGCCGTAGTTATAGCAGGTGTTTTTCAGGTGATATTGGGCTTTGTAAAGGCAGGTGTTATTGGAGATTATGTTCCAAACGCTGTAATTAAAGGAATGCTTGCTGCTATTGGTATTATTTTGATTTTAAAACAGCTTCCACATTTAGTAGGTTACGATTCCGATTTTGAAGGTGATGAAAATTTTATTCAAAACGATCAACAAAATACCATTTCCGAATTATTTAATGCCATTAATCATACAACACCCAGTGCAACAATTATTGGAAGCGTTTCTTTGTTAATACTAATATTATGGAGTTCTAAAATAATTCAAAAAAATAAATTCTTATCTGCCATTCCGGGCCCATTGATTGTAGTTTTATTTTCAGTTGGCCTAAATCAGTTTTTTAAATCGAATTATCCAGGATATGAATTGAACGCTAAGCATTTGGTATCATTGCCCGTTGCGGCAAATACAAAAGCTTTTTTCTCCTTTTTTACGTTTCCAGATATTCGATTCCTAACCAATCCAATTGTTTGGACCTCTGCAATAACACTTGCAATTGTAGCAAGTTTAGAAACCTTATTGGGTATAGAAGCTGTAGATAAATTAGACCCCTTAAAACGGGTAACACCTACCAATAGAGAATTAAAAGCCCAAGGTGTGGGTAATATTATTTCCGGCCTTATTGGAGGTATACCAGTTACTTCGGTTGTTGTTAGAAGTTCTGCCAATGTAAATGCAGGTGGAAAAACCAAAATGTCTACTATAAGCCACGGAGTACTATTGATGCTTTGTGTAATTTTTATCCCAACAATTCTTAATACCATTCCTTTAAGTGCATTGGCAGCAGTATTGATTTATACCGGGTATAAGCTGGTTAAACTTCCTTTGTTTAAAGAGTTTTTTGATAAAGGATGGGATCAATTTATTCCATTTACTGCTACCATTGTGGCTATATTATTAACCGATTTATTAATTGGTATAATGATTGGTATTTTAGTTGGATTGTTCTTTTTGGTAAGAAGTAATTTTCGTTCTTCTATACTTGTGGTAAATAAAGACCATAATTATTTAATTCGTTTGAAAAAGGATGTTTCTTTTTTAAATAAACCCATTATCAAAAGCAAGCTTAATTTAATACCTGAAAATTCATTTGTAATTATTGATGCTACAAGGGCCGATTTTATCGACAAAGACATTATCGATGAAATCAACACTTTTTTACTTGTAGCGCATACAAGGCATATTAATGTGGAGATTAAAAAAAGTTTACATAAGCCCATGCACTTATTATTTAATCAACCTAAACATCGAGCATAATGAATTCTTATGAAAAACTTTTATTAGAGAATAAAGCTTGGGCCAAAGAAAAAATAATGGACGATCCCGATTATTTCGAGCGATTGTTGCATATTCAAAATCCAGATTTTTTATGGATAGGTTGTAGTGATAGCAGGGTGCCAGCAAATGAAATTACCGGAACACAACCAGGTGAAATATTTGTCCATCGAAATATAGCCAACATGGTTGTAAATACAGATCTCAATTTATTGAGTGTATTGCAGTATGCTGTTGAAAATTTAAAGGTAAAACATATTATTGTTTGTGGGCATTACGGCTGTGGAGGTGTTAAAGCGGCAATGACCAATCATAATTTTGGTATTATTAATAAATGGCTCAGGAATATAAAAGATGTACATCGTTTTCATAGAGCCGAGGTTGATTCAATTGCAGATGAAGATTTAAGATTGAATAAAATGATTGAGCTCAATGTTGTTGAGCAAGTAATGAATTTAGCCAAAACATCGATTGTTCAAAAAGCTTGGCAACAACATAAACTCCCTCATTTGCATGGATGGGTGTATGATTTGCATGACGGCATTACCAAGCCTATTTTCGAAATGCCTGCATGCACATCTATTGACCCTCTGTATGAATTTGATGATCTTTAATGACTGGTGGTTGGAAAGTATTGAATAAAGGTCCAGTAAAGCGGCATTCCAATAGTAATATTGAACGGAAAAGTAAGCCCCAATGCCATTGGAATGTATAAACCCGGATCGGCTTTAGGTGCAGCAAGCCTCATTGCTGCTGGAACCGCTATGTAAGAAGCACTTGCCGCCAATATAGCTAACATAAACCGATTGCCAGATTCAATGTTCCAAAATGATGTAAGTAAAACAGCCATTGTTCCATTGACTAAAGGAATAATTATACTGAACAAGCTTACAAACCAGCCATATTGTATAAAGGCCTTGAATCTTTTAGCAGCTACCATGCCCATTTCCAATAAAAAAATAGCCAAAAAGCCTTTAAAAATATCTGATGTAAAGGGTTTGATTCCCTCAGCCTGTTTAGAGTCTGCAATAATTCCTATCACTAAGCTTCCTAATATCATCAGCACCGACCCATTGGTAAAAGCATCGTGTAAAACCAGTTTCATACTCCCCTTTTCACTACTCGATTTATCGTATTTTCTAATTAATATCATCCCAATAACAATTGCAGGCGCTTCCATCAAAGCCATTGCGGCAACCATATGCCCACCATAAGGGGTATTATTCATTTCTAAAAAAGAAGCTGCAGAAATAAAGGTAACCGCACTTACAGAGCCGTAAGCCGAAGCCACGGCCCCGGCATCAAAAACATTCAGTTTGAGCCTTAATAAATGAAAGACATATAGGGGAACAAATACCGAAAAAGCAAGGGCTAGTAATAAAGTAATGATAATTTGCTGGTTAATACCGCTGTGAACCAGTTCTTGACCTCCTTTAAAGCCTATAGAAAACAATAAATAAAGGGAGATAAACTTTGCACTAGCTGCCGGAATCTCCAAATCGCTTTTTACGAAAGTGGCAAAAATTCCTAAAATGAAGAATAATAGTACCGGATTGGTAATATTGCTGATTAAAATATTCAAATCCATGTTAAATTGGGTTGTAATTTTACAAGCATTAAAAAAAGATTAAAGATTAGGCACGAAGATTGTTATCCTTGTGTCCGTTCTTTTATTAAAGAATTATACCGAACTTAACCAATTATGGCTAAACAAAGCAATGTATCTCCGTCAGAAGCTGCAAAAAAAATTTTTTCCATCCTTAAATTGGATAAAAAGGATGTTTCTGCTATCTATGTTTTTGCCATCTTAGCTGGATTGGTTCAATTGGCAACTCCTTTAGGACTCCAAACCATTATCAACTTTGTAATGGCAGGAACTATTTCTACATCTATTGTTATTTTAATAGCTCTTGTATTAATTGCTTTGTTTATAAATGGCTTATTGCAAGTTAGGCAACAACAAGTAACTGAAAAAATTCAACAAAAAATATTTGTTAGGTATGCACTAGAATTTGCTGATCGTTTACCAAAAATAAATATTGAAAAACTAGACAGCTATTATTTACCAGAATTAGTAAATCGGTTTTTTGATACTTCCACTTTGCAAAAAGGTATGGAAAAACTTTTATTGGATATACCTGCAGCAGTTATTCAAATTTTATTCGGAGTAATTTTATTGAGTTTTTATCATCCCATATTTATTGCATTTGGAGCAATATTATTGTTTATACTTTATATAATACTAAAATATACATTGCCTTCTGGATTTGATGCTAGTATAGAAGCAAGTAATGAGAAATTTGCAACTGCTGCATGGTTAGAAGAAATGGCTCGTGTAATAAAAACATTTAAATACTCTAGGGGCACATCTCTAAATATAGAAATAACAGATAAAATTGTACAAAAATACCTTACAGCAAGAACCAGTTATTTTAAAGTTTTATTAACTCAGTATTGGAGTTTGATAAGTTTCAAATTGTTGATTACTGCAGCAATGCTCATTGTTGGTTCAATATTATTAGTAGATCAACAAATTAATATTGGTCAATTCATTGCAGCTGATATTGTAATTCTCTCTGTAATTGCTTCGGTAGAAAAGCTGATAGGAAATTTAGATAAAGTATATGATGTACTTACATCTGTTGAAAAATTAGATAAGATTATAGGCAGTGAAATAGAGTCTGATGGAACTATTTTATTACCAACCATAGAGCAAGGCGTATCGATAGAGTTTAAAGAAATTAATTTTGGATATGCCAATACTGGAAATATATTGAACAATATCAATTTCAAAATTGAGGCCGGACAAAAGGTATGTATAATGGGCGCATCAGGCTCTGGCAAATCAACAATATTAAGGCTTATGACGGGGGCATTTAAAAATTATACAGGTTCTGTTTTGTTCAATAATATTCCTATTGGTAATTATGCTATTGATTCTATTAGATCACAAACGGGTATTTTGTTAAGTCAACAAGATATTTTCAATGGAACTATTTGGGAAAATATTACCATGGGCAACAAAGATGTTACCTATGACGAAGTTACTAATTTGGTAAAGCAGTGTGGGCTCTCTGATTTTGTTGATGCCTTACCAAAGGGGTACGATACGCTTTTAGACCCTACAGGAAATAAATTATCTTCAACTGTACGCCAAGATATTTTATTACTAAGGGCTTTACTAGGAAGGCGAAGATTGTTGTTGTTGGAAGAGCCATTGGCATCCTTAGAATCTGAAAACAAAAGGCAAGTTGCAAAATCTATGTTGGGTGCAGAAAATGCTACTGTTGTTATTGCAACCAATGAAATTGATATTGCCAAGCAATGTGATCTGGTGATTTATTTAGAAAAAGGAACAATCAAAGCTGCTGGTAATTGGAACCAAGTTGCTTTACTAATTAATTAGAATTATGGCTAACCATTTTATATCAACTGAAATTGAATCGGAAGTTGAAGGCTCATCTCTTCAATCCTATAAATCCGTTTATCAGATTAGTAGAAAAAGCAATGCAAAAAAATGGCTTTGGATCGTATTGATTTGCCTTGTAGTTACATTGTTTTTACCATGGACCCAGAATATTCGCGCTAAAGGTTTAGTAACTACTTTGCGTCAAGAACAAAGGCCGCAAGAAGTGAATACAGTTTTAGCTGGAAGAGTAGTTAAATGGTTTGTGAAAGAAGGCGACTTTGTGCAAAAAGGAGATACCATTTTACAATTAGGTGAAGTAAAAGTGGATTATTTTGATCCAAGATTATTGGAAAGAACACAAAAACAAATCAACGCCAAACAAATTGCAAACGAAGGATATCAAAACAAAGCAACCACTGCAGCATCTCAAGTAACTGCTTTGGAAGAGGGGCAAAAATTAAAACTATCTCAAATCGATATCAAACTGCGTCAGCAAGATTTAAAAGTAATGAGTGATAGCAATGATTTGATTGCAGCTTCCAATGAATTAGGTGTAGCTAAACGTCAAATAGATGCAGCCAAACAAATGTTGGATAGTGGAGTGATTTCTTTGGTAGATTATGAGAGGAGAAAAGTAAGCTATCAAAATGCTGTTGCTAAAAGGATAAGTGCTGAGAATAAATATTTACAAGCCAAGCAAGAATTCACCAGTTTGCGAATTGAAAAAAACGCTACCGTTCAAGAATATACCGATAAAATTGCCAAAGCACAGGGCGATCGTTTTGGATCACTTTCTAGTGTAGCAACCGGAGAAGCGGATGTTGCAAAACTAGAAAATGCATATAGCAATTATGATATCAGAAATCAACTTTATTATATCACAGCTTCACAAAGTGGTCAGATAACCAAAGCCCGTAAAGCAGGTATAGGAGAAGTAATGAAGGAAGGCGATATGATTGTTGAAATAGTGCCTGATAAAATTCAATATGCAATAGAACTTTTTGTTAGCCCTATGGATTTGCCTTTGTTGCATATTGGCGAAAAAGTGCGATTCATTTTCGATGGTTTTCCGGCCATTGTTTTTTCTGGTTGGCCAGCAGCTTCTTATGGAACATTTGGTGGAGTTATAGCGGCTGTAGAAACTTCGGTAAGCGAAAATGGAAAATTCAGGTTATTGGTTATAGAAGATAAAAATGAAAAACCATGGCCCAAACAATTAAGAATGGGAGGAGGAGCCAATGGAATTGCTTTATTAAATGATGTGCCAATTGGTTATGAAATATGGCGAAATATCAATGGATTTCCACCAGAGTATTATAAACCTTTAGATGAACCTAAAAAGCAAGGGAAGGATTCCAAAAAGTAACACATGAAAAAAACGGTATTCTTTGTTTTTATATTCATCAATTATGGATTAAGTGCTCAAGTACTTACTCCAGAAGCATTTATTGAGCAGGTTAGACAAAATCATCCTGTTGCAAAACAAGCTGCTATTCAAATTGAAAAAGCAAAAGCAGATTTATTAACTGCACGTGGAGGGTTCGATCCTTCATTCACCTATGAAGCAAGTAGAAAAACTTTTGATGGTAAAAATTATTATTTCTACAATAACCCAGAACTAAAAATACCAACAAGATTTGCTGGTGCAAATATTAAAACTGGTATAGAAAACAATGGTGGGGCCAATTTGGAATCTGAAATTACTCCAGGTCAGTCCAGTTATTTTGGATTGGAATTGCCTGTTGCTAAAGGCTTGGTGATTGATAAACAAAGAGCAGCTTTGCAACAAGCCTTGATTTATAGATCGATGAGTGAACAGGAAAGAAATAGAATGCTCAACGATTTATTGTTTGATGCATATGTAGGTTATTGGCAATGGACAAGTGCTTATCAGATTTATAGTGTGTACACTAAATTTTTACAAGTAAGTACGGATAGGTATCGGTTGGTAAAATTGGCTTTTATCAATGGAGATCGTTCGGCAATTGATACTATTGAAGCATTAACGCAAATTCAAAACTTCGAAATGTTGCAAGCCGATGCAAGAGTGAAGTTGAATACTGCCAGTTTAGAATTGTCTAATTATTTATGGACCAATCAAGACAGTGCTTATTTATTACCAGAAAAAGTGGTGCCAGATACCATTCGTTTTGCCTTAAATTTGTCGCCACAATCCTTAGAGCAATTATTACAAAGAGCAAGTACCGAAAATCCAATTTTAAAATCCTATGATTTTAAATTGAATGCTTTAGAAGTAGAAAGAAAATTAAAGTTTCAAAATATTTTACCTACTATTAATTTAAAAGCCAATTTACTAAATCAAAACTACAATGTATTTAGAGGCTTTAATAGTGCATTCTTGCAAAACAACAATGCTTGGGGGATAGACATTAAAGTGCCTTTATTCTTAAGAGAAGGACGAGGAGAGTATAGAAAGGCCAAACTCAAAATAGAAGAAACCAATTACGAATTGGCTTCTAAGAAATGGGAAATAGAAAATAAAGTAAGAAATTATTTTACCGAAACCAATTTGTTACAACAACAAATTCGTGTTACACAAAATGCTTTCAATGGTTTTACAGCATTGTTAAGAGCCGAAAACCTTCGTTTTCAAAATGGTGAAAGCTCTTTGTTTTTAATCAATACTCGAGAAAACAAAGTAATTGAAACGGCAGAAAAATTAATCAGCTTGCGCTTAAAGTATTTAAAAGCCAATTACGCAATCGAGTGGTCTGCTGGTATACTTAGATAATTTTTATTTTTTCTTGAATGCGGCAATAAATTGTTTGCTGTGTTCGCTCAAAATAAGTTTACCACTTATGGCTGCTCTTTCTTTGAGTAAAGAATCCCAATGTTCAGTACCATGCCAGAATATTTTTTTCAATTCTTTTAATGCTGCTGGATTGGATTGAGAAAGCGTTGTTGATAATCGAGTAATTGAATCGTCCATGCTTTCAGAGTCGGCATGCAATTCTGCAAACAATCCTTTTCTTCTTGCCCAATCTGCCGGACGATACATGCTTGCATCAATGGTTAATTGCGAAAAAGCAGAAAGACCTATTTTTCTTTCAACAGCAGGCCCAACAACAAATGGCCCAATGCCTACAGCTAGTTCACTGAGTTTTACTTCTGCACCTTCGCAGGCAATTGCATAATCTGCAGCGGCTGCAATTCCTACTCCGCCGCCTATACATTTACCTTGTATTCTTGCAATAATAATTTTACCACAACTGCGCATGGCGTTAATCACTTTTGCAAAGCCGCTAAAAAATGCTAATCCTTCGGCTTCTGTTTGAATAGAAGCTAATTCACTAAATGAAGCACCGGCACAAAATATTTTTTCACCAGCTGATTTAAGTACAATTACTGTAGTAGTTTCATTTAACCCTTCACTATGAATTTCTTTTGCCAGCGCATCTAGTATTTTACCCGGCAAAGAGTTGCTTTGAGGATGGAAAAATTCGATGGTGGCAATTCCATGTTCTCTATCAACTTTAACGTATCCTTCTTTAATTTCTTCTATCATAATAAGTATAAAGTTAGTTTTTTCTAGCAACCATGGTTAATATAGTTGCTATACCTACAAGTTCATTGGTTTCATCAATCATTTCAACCATCCATTTAACAATCCCCTTATCTATATCAGATGCTTCTTTTTTCTCTTGTCTAATTTTTTCTTTGCAAGTAAATCGAATATGCATTTCGCTTCCAGGATATACAGGCTTAGTAAATCTTAATTCATCAATTCCATAATTTAACAACACAGGATTCTTTTCGTAACTATCTACAAATAATCCTGCGGCCATGCTCATTAATAAATATCCATGTGCAACCTGTTTTTCAAACATCGTTCCAGTAAAATCTGTACTGTTTAAATGCGCATAAAAATGATCGCCACTTAAGTCGGCAAATTGATTGATATCTTCTGCTGTGATCAATCTTTTTTCCGTAATCAATTGATCGCCAATTGCTAATTCTTCGTAATATTTTTTAAAGGGATGTATTGTATTGGTATTGCCTGTTGCACCTTGCTGATACACTTGACTAATTGCTGTGATCATATCAGGAGATCCTTGAATGGCTACTCTTTGCATATAATGTTTAACACCCCTTAATCCACCCATTTCTTCACCACCACCTGCTCTGCCTGGTCCTCCATGAATCAATAATGGCAATGGTGCTCCATGCCCTGTGCTTTCTTTAGCACATTGTTCATTCAACACCAAGATTCTTCCATGATAGGTGCCTGCACCCAATACATAATCTTTCGCAATTTTTTTATCGGCAGTTACTATCGAACTCACCAACGAACCCTTTCCCATTTTAGCTAATACGATTGCCTCTTCTGTATGTTTATAGGGCATCAATGTAGCAACCGGACCAAATGGTTCTGTTTCATGCACATCGGTACTGCCGAAAGGATTTTCATTCAATAATAATAGCGGGCTCATGAATGCGCCTTTTTCCGCATCTGCATCAACTGTATTTACACTATCCAATGCACCATAAATAATTTGAGAGCTGGCCAATAATTTTTGTACCTGTTGTTTTACTTCAATGCGTTGAGATTCTCCTGCAAGAGATCCCATTCTCACTGTTGCATTCAACGGGCTTCCAATTACTGTTTGAGCCAATGCTTTTTGCAATGCTTTTTGTACAGCTTCTATTTTATTTTCAGGAACAAATATTCTTCTAACAGCAGTGCAACGTTGACCAGACTTGGTGGTCATTTCTTTTCTAACTTCTTTGATAAAAATATCCCATTCAGGCATTGATTCATGTACATCTTCCCCAAGTACAATACAGTTGAGCGAATCGGCTTCCATATTAAAAGGCACATTTTCTTCCAATATTTTTTTGCCCGACTTAAGCATCATACCTGTTGTTGCAGATCCAGTAAAAGTTACTACATCTTGCGAACCTACTTGGTCCAATAAATTTCCAGCACTACCACAAACCAGTTGTAATGCTCCAGCAGGTAAAATACCTGATGCAATAATTTCTTTTACTACAGCTTCAGTTAAAAAAGAAGTTACTGTTGCAGGTTTTACAATTGCTGGCATTCCTGCCAATAAATTCACCGCAATTTTTTCGAGCATTCCCCAAACAGGAAAATTAAAAGCATTGATATGAATGGCCACCCCTTCTTTGGGAATCAATAAATGATGTCCCATAAATGTATTGGCTTTTCCCAATGGATGAGTTTCTCCATCTAAACAATAGGAAGTATCCGGAAATTTTCTTCTAAGGGAAGCATATGCAAATAAATTGCCAATCCCCCCTTCAATATCTACCCAACTATCTGCCTTGGTTGCGCCTGTTTGGTAGCTTACTGCATATAATTTGTCTAAATGTTCTCTTAAGTGAAGTGCCAACGCGCGAAGCATTAAACCCCTTTCGTGAAAACTCATTTTGCGCAGTGCAGGGTTTCCTTGGTTTCTAGCAAAATGCACCACTTGTGCAAAATCAATCCCCTTGGTGGTTGCATTGGCTATTGGTACTCCAGTATAGGCATTGTACAATAACTGCCCATCTCCATCCCCTTTGATCCATTTACCCAAAATATAGTTCTCAACCGTATACATAGTATTTTTTTAATGGCTACAAAGCTAACGATTGATAGTTTATAAGCAGAGAAGGAGCAAAAAAAATCCCGTTCAAGATATTATCCAGAACGGGAAAGCAGTTGGTTATTGGTCAAAAACTTTTAAAAGTCTTGCTAATTAGACATCCTTTTGTCTATTTCGCTGCAAAGAGATGAAAAAATTTCTTCCACCGTTCCTTCACCCTTTAAATGCACTACTTTATTGAATTGACTATAATAATTGGCAACAACAGTTGTTTTGTCTTGGTATTCTTTAATTCTTGCCCTGATTACGGTTTCGTTGGTATCATCGCTTCTGCCGCTGGTTAAGCCTCTATTGAGTAATCTTTTTACCAATTCTTCCTCACTTACATCCATGGCCAATACAACACCGATCTCCGTATTTTTAAGTTGGAGGAGTTTGTCTAATGCCTCACTTTGTGCGGTAGTTCTTGGGAATCCGTCAAATAAAAACCCTTTGGCTTGCGGGTTATTTTCTAAAGCAGAGCTAATCATACCTACCACCACTTCATCGGGAACCAATTGGCCTTTATCCATAATGGTTTTGGCTTCTATTCCCAATGGAGTTTTGTTGGCTATTTCTGTTCGGAGCAGATCGCCAGTTGATAAATGCTTAAGGCCATAAGCGGCAATCAGTTTCTCACTTTGCGTACCTTTACCACTTCCTGGAGGTCCAAATAAAATAATATTAAACATGAACGTACTAACCTTAAATGAAGAACAAATATACTACCTAGTAATTATAAAATAGTTAACAGTTTATTGAATTGATAGAAATTATTCATTTTATTCAAAAAAAAGTAGATTTATTATATAGATAACAAACTAAAATAAGTTTTGAATGTAAATAGAGGAACAAAAGCATTAAAACCATGAAGTTATTTATTTGTTTAATATGTTCAATTTGCCTTTTACAATCTTGTAATGGGCAATCAACCAACAATAAAACAGAAAAAATGGATAGTACCCAACAATCAAAAAATCCTTATTACTCCAAAACCGAGCAAACCAAGTTGGCAGTAAAAGAAGATGAATGGAAAAAACTCTTGTCTCCAGATGTATATTATATAGCTAGAGAAAAAGGAACTGAGCGCCCTTGGACCAGTAAGTTCGAAGCATTTAAAGAAGCCGGTACTTATTATTGTGCTGTCTGTGGCAATGCATTGTTTAAAAGCGATACCAAATTTGATAGTGGTTGCGGATGGCCTAGTTTTTATGAACCTATTGCTAAAGGATCAATTATTTATTTACCCGACAATACATTGGGAATGAAAAGAACTGAGGTTCAGTGTGGTCGTTGTAAATCGCATTTAGGGCATGTGTTTGAAGATGGCCCTCCTCCAACAGGATTGCGTTATTGCATTAATGGAGTGGTATTGGATTTTGAAAAAGCGAAAGAGATTGAGAAAAAGTATGAGAAGAAAGGATAGGAGATAAGAGATAAGAGATAAAAGATAAGAGATAAAAGATAGGAGATAAGAGATAAAAGATATGAGATAAAAGATATGAGGAGTTAAAAGATGAGCGATATTGGGTTGATTGGAGATAGAATTTTAAAATGTGTGGGAGAGTTGATATTCATGCCAAATACTCCTGCATATTTTTTTGAATTCAATAGACTAATACTAAAGCCTGGCTATTTGTTTCCATTTCTTAGCAAAATACCTTGCCGCGTAAATACTGATAAATACCCCCGCCACCGATAATACCATCACGCTATTCGAAAAAAAATGCACCCAGTTTAATTGCACTTTGAAAATTTCTTTGCTTAACAAAACACTTACACTGCCTAAATAGCCGAATGAGTCGGCCACATAAATCAAGAAACCTACATTGCCTGTAAATCTAAAAGTAGCGATCAGTCTTTCAAAATAAACAGAATTAAATGGAATGTACACCATGTACAATCCAAGCCCAACCAGCGTCATCCACCAATAAGGTGTTATCATTTCTTTAGTGAATAAATAAGTAGAGACACCTGCAACAATAAATCCAAGCGCAATAAAAAAATGTGCCAGCATAAATGCCTTAAAACTATTTTTTATCATCACCATGCTTCCAATCAAAATGAGAATCACCAAGGTGATAGGAGTTTCTGTTTTAGAAAATAATGCAGGTTGATTTAAATACCCCATTTCCTTCCACATGTCGGCACTAAAATTGTCGCGTATATCCCTGAAAATGGTGGCAAAGCAATAGATCAATACTGCTGCAATAATACCTGGCAAATAGGTTTTAATGAATTCACTTCTTTGGGCCGCATCCATTGGCGTTCGGTTCATGCGCAATGCAATATCTTCAGAACTTGGAGGAGGAATTTTTTCCATCAGAAAAATAAAGAACAACAATGGCAATGCAAATACCAAACCTGTTGCAAACGGAATCCAAAACTCCGTTAAATGAAATTGCAATTGCAACCATCCTCCCACAGATTTTACAAATCCCGAAGAAAAAATAAAACTCACCGCCAATGCAGCACCAATGAAATCAGTTGTTTTTCTTCCCTCGATATAAGAAAAGATCACTCCCCATAACATACCCAAGGGAAATCCATTGATGAATAAAAACACCATATTATAAGGAGCTGGAATCAATGCAAAAAACAACCAGGCCATCCAGGCAATTCCTACTAAGAGCAAAACAATTTTATATCGATTCAGTCTTTTTAGCTCTGCAATAAATTTGATTCCATAAAACTTTGCCATCAAATACCCCATCATCTGACTTAATACCAATAAGGTCTTATAACCCAATCCCCAAAACGCCATTCCATCGAATGTGCAAACCGTATACGATTTTCTAAATCCAAAGATCATGGTATAGGTTAAAAATGCTACTATGGCTGCATAGATGCCTGTTTGAATAGCATTGAGTTGAAAAGTTTTATTTGACGTTTGATCGCTCACGGTATTCGCAGTTGATTAATTGATTTAAAATCGGGATTTTACCTATAAATATAGGCCACTCGTCCTAACTATTTGGTAAATGCCCGATTATTTCAGATATTTCAATTTCCAAATAATCAACTGATATGAGAAAAATGATGATTGCCCTTTTAGGGTCATTTCTTGTGCTAACTCTTTCTGCACAACCAATCGATTTAGCCAAACATTTCAAAACAATGAAGCCCCGTAATATCGGGCCTGCTGGAATGAGTGGTCGTGTAACTGCAATTGATGCAGTTTGGAATAGTCCAAATACCATTTTTCTGGGAACCGCAAGTGGCGGTGTTTGGAAAACAGAAAATGGTGGAGCTAGCTGGATGCCTGTTTTTGACGAACAGCCTATTCAAAATATTGGCGCAATAGCAATAACGCAAAGCAACCCATCGATTGTTTGGGCCGGAACAGGAGAAGGCAATCCGCGTAATTCTATCAGCTTAGGCGAAGGAATTTATAAAAGTATGGATGGTGGTAAAACCTGGAAGCGCATGGGTTTAGAAAAAACACGCAATATTCATCGCATCATTGTAGATCCAACTAATGCAGACGTTGTATATGTTGGTGCAATGGGAAATCCATTTGCAGATCATCCCGAAAGAGGCGTGTATAAAACCACTGATGGAGGAGAAACATGGAAACAAATTTTATACACCAATCAAAACAGTGGTGTAGGTGATATGGTAATGGATCCTGTAAATCCGAATAAGTTGTTTGTTAATATGTACGAGCATAAAAGAACGCCTTGGAGTTTAAAAGGTGGTGGCCCTGGAAGTGGCTTCTACGTTACGTATGATGGCGGTAAATCATTTAAGAAATTAGGCAAAGCCGAAGGCTTACCTGATGGAGAATATGGTAGAATAGGAATTAGCATCAGTAGATCTGAACCAAACAGGGTATATGCATTGTTAGAGTCTACTAAAAATGCATTGTACAGAACAGATGATGGTGGTATTAAATGGGAAATGGTAAATAATGACCCTGCTGTAGTTACCAATCGTGCATTTTATTTTCAGGATATAGCAGTTGATACCAAAAACGAAAACAGGATCTACAATATCAATCAAGAAATTTCTGTGAGCGATGATGGAGGAAAAACTTTTAAGTCGGTGATTCCTTATAGTGGTATTCATCCCGATCATCATGCATGGTGGATTCATCCTTACGATGCTAATTTTATCATCGACGGAAATGATGGTGGAATAGGCATTTCACGCGATCGCGGTAAAACATGGCAGTTTGATGAGAAGTTACCATTGGGTCAGTTTTATCATATCAATGTAGACAATCAAATTCCTTACAATGTAATGGGAGGCTTGCAAGACAATGGTAGCTGGCATGGCCCTGCATATGCATGGGTGCGTAGTGGATTGCGCAATGCATTTTGGCAAGGCGTGAGTGGTGGAGATGGATTTGATGTAATGCCCGATGCAGAAGATCCTAATTGGGTGTACACGATGAGTCAGGGTGGATCGGTTTCTCGTTACAATAGAGCAACCGGTGAGCAATGGAGTATTCGCCCTCCACGACCAAGCAAAAATGTAAAGCAACGTTTTAACTGGAATGCGGCTATTGCACAAGATCCTTTTGATAAAGCCACTATTTATTATGGAAGCCAGTTTGTAAATAAGAGTACCAATAAAGGTGCTTCTTGGGAACAAATTTCTGGCGATTTAACTACCAACGATTCAGCAAAAATTGATCAAAGCAATAATGGTGGAATTACAGTTGATATAACAGGAGCCGAAAATCATTGTACCATTTTAGCGATTGAACCATCAGCTAAAGAGAAGGGTGTTATTTGGGTTGGAACTGATGATGGTAATTTACAATTAACACGCGATGGCGGAAAAACATGGACTAATTTCCGTGGCAAAATTCCTGGAATGCCTTTAGGAGCATGGATTCCACAGATCAGGGCCTCTCGTTACAATGCAGGAGAAGTATTTGTTATAGTAAACGATTATCGCCGCGGCGATTTGAAGCCCTATATTTTCCGTACTACAGATTTTGGAAAAACCTGGACACGTATGATTGATGAAAAGAAAGTAGTTGGTTATGCATTATGTGTTATTCAAGATCCAGTAGAACCTAATTTGATCTTTGTAGGAACTGAGCAAGGTCTTTGGATTAGCTTAGATAATGGCACTAATTTTCAGCAATTTAAAAATGGCTATCCTTCTGTATCTACTTATGATATGGCTATTCAAGAAAGAGAAGCAGATTTAGTAATTGCTACTTTTGGTAGAGCATTATGGATTTTAGATGATATCCGTCCACTCAGAAAAGCAGCAGCAAACAAAGGTCAAGTGTTTTCAAACAAGCTAACTGCTTTTGATGCACCACAAGCTTATCAAGCCAAAATGAAAAATGCATCAGGCATTGAATACAGTACTTATGGTACTTATGAAGGGGAGAATAAAAGAACAGGTGCGCCTTTGAGTTTCTTTGTAAATAAAACTTCAGCAGACACTGGAAAAAATAAAATTTCAGATACATTACAAATAGCCATTTACAATGCAAGTGGAGTGAATGTAAGAAACTTAAGAACCAGGGCAGATTCGGGTTTCAATAAATATTATTGGGGCATGGAAGGTCGTGGTATTCGCCAAGGTGGTGGTGGCGGAAGAGGCGGCGGTGGTGGTCGCTTTGGTGGAGCAGGCGGTGGATCTGCAGAGCCAGGCGGATTACCTGTTGATCCAGGAACTTATAAAGTAGTGATGAGCTTAGGAAAAGATTTAAAAGACAGTATAATGGTGGTTGTGAATGACGATCCAAATGCTCCAACACCTTTGGCTCTTAGAAATGCCATTCGTGCAGCTAATGCGAGAATGGAAAAATCAACATTAAAATTGACTGCTTTGAATGATCGAATTACTGAAGCAGAAGAAATTATTAAAAAAGTAGAAGCTGGCTATGGCAATATGGAGCGTAAAGATGCAGATACATTGCGCAAAGTGGGTAAACAAGTAACTGATGGAATTAAAGAAATCAAAGAAATGCTCAATGGCAAACCTCAATTGAAACAAGGCTATGGCAATATTCCTCAAGAAACCGTAACAGGCATTTTAGGCGAAGCACGTCAAGTTGTTATGGGTAAAACTGCTATGCCAGGCGAACAAGAAAATCGCATCATGGGCTATGCAGAAGAAGCTTTGGATGGTGTAATTAAAAAGGCCAACACTTTATTTGATGGTGTTTGGAAGCAATATAGAACATTAGCAGAAACAGCTCCTGTGAAATTGTTTAAAGATTATAAGCCAATTGAGTAATTGATCTGTTGTTATAAATAAACGAATTCTACAATTAAAAAACAGATATTGAACCGAAGCAAGGAGATCCTTGCTTCGGTTTTTTGTATTATAGTTTTTCTTATTTTGTTTAAAGCTTGCCGTATCAATTTTTTTAATTCACGATACAATGTTATATTTAGTGAGAGGCTATCGCTTAAACAACATCAATTCATACACTCAATCCTTCTGTTATGAAAAAATTATCTATACTTACTGTTATCATCATTATGGTTACAGTGGCAGCATGCTCTAAATCCGATTCTGATACAACCGGCGGTGGTTCAGGCGGCACAACATTAAATTGTAGTACGATCGACAGTAGGTTTTCTGCAGTGGTATTCCCAATAATCCAAAATAGCTGTGGAGCAGTAGGTTGCCACAATGCAGGCAGCTCTAGTGGCCCAGGAGCTTTAACTAATTATACTCAAATAAAGGCAGTAGCAGCATCAATTAAAACTTCGGTTGAATCTGGTTCTATGCCTAAAGGCGGAACACTTACCACTGCACAAAAAAATGCTATTTCATGTTGGGTATCTTCTGGAGCCCAAAACAATTAGATGCATGAAGCCTCTGTTTTTTCTTTTATGCTTAATCTCAATATTGCCGCTTGATGCACAGGATAGATTGTTGAGCAGAGACGCATCCATCAGGTTTTTTTCTACAATGCCCCTTGAAAATATTACAGCAGTTAATAACCAGGGCCTTTCTGTTATTGATTTAAAAACAGGCGTTATAGAAATCAGTGTTTTGTTAAAGGGTTTTGTTTTTCCAAATGCTTTAATGCAAGAGCATTTTAATGAAAACTATGTAGAAAGCAGTAAATATCCTCGGGCATACTTTAAAGGAACTATTCAACCCTTCAATGATATTAGATTGGATAAAGATGCTGTACACAAACTAATTGTGAAAGGAACAATGCAGCTACACGGAAAAAGCAAAGAAATCAATTCGCATGCTCAGTTACAAATTAAAGAAGGAAAAATTATTGGGGATGCAGTCTTTGATTTGTTATTAGATGACTTCTCTATTCAAATACCCAAATTGGTTAAAGATAAAATTGCTAAAAATATCAGCATCAACGTTAAGGCAATCTATCAAGTTCAAAAAAATAATTTATGAGTGCGAAGATTTTTTATACAATGAGTTTAGTGATGCTTTTTTCAATTCCTATTCTTGCACAGGAAAGTTTATTAAAAGACTTAGAAAATGAGCAAAAAGGCAATAATAAAATAAGTGGTGCTTTTAAATCTTCGCGAGTAATTAATGGTCATTCTATAGAAATGATTGGAGCAGGAATGATGGACTTTAGAATATTGCACCGTTTTGGCCCTGTTAGTCAAGGCATTGGAGAATTATTTGGATTAGATCAGGCAAGTATGCGTTTGGGTTTTGATTTTGGATTAAGTAAAAACCTAACGATTGGTGTTGGTAGAACAACATTTAAAAAGGAGTTAGATGGCTTTTTAAAATACCGAATTATTCAGCAATCAACTGGATATAAAGCTTCTCCCGTTTCTTTGGTTGCTGTTGCTGGATTATCCGTTTACACCTACAAAAACCCCGATCCTGCAAAGCCAATTCCATTTAATGACCGTGTTGGATCTTATTTTCAAATGATTGTTGGCCGCAAATTCAGCGATCATTTTTCTATGCAACTAAGCCCCACTTTGGTACACAGAAATCTAGTAGCAGCAAATGACGATAATGATATTTTCGCTTTAGGATTTGGGGCAAGGTATAAATTTACCAAGCGCATGGCATTTGTTGTTGACTATTCTTATGTAGCCAATGGTTTACCCAAAACTACAGGAGCTAACCCTCTTTCAATAGGTGTAGATATAGAAACAGGTGGACATGTTTTTCAATTGCATTTTTCCAATTCAACCGGAATGAACGAAAGATCATTCATTACAGAAACAACAAATACCTGGGGATCTGGCGAAGTAAGATTTGGTTTTAACCTTTCTCGAATCTTTGATATCAAAAAATCGAGATAATAAAACCTGTACTAAGATGCTTTTCTAGGTGTTACAGAAAATCCGCCACCTTTTTTGGAAGAAGAAAAGTTCTTATTTCCCATATCACCTGACACTTTTCCGAAACTGCTTGTAGGTCCGGCAGGCTTAGATACCATTCCAGATGCTGTTGTTGGTTTCTTTGTTTTTTTTCTGGTAGATTTTGCTTTTCCCATGATAGTAGTTTTGAATAAAGCTAAACAATTTATTGTAATATATAATCGAGTAATTATTGTTAAGGCTTTAAGTTCTATTTGCAACGAAAAAACATGGTATATGCTATTGAAAAGAAAGGAATAATCACGGCAGCAATAAGTCTAAACTGTAACTTCGCCAAAAATGGATTAGCAATGAGTAAGCTTAGTAATTTGGCGGAAACATTAATTGGAAGTGAAATTGTAAAATTAGGCAATGCCATTAATGAGCGAATTCGAAATGGCGAAACCATTTATAATTTTACCATCGGAGATTTCAACCCCAATATATTTCCTATTCCTGCTGAGTTAGCGCAATTAATCATAGAAGCCTATCAACATCATTATACCAATTATCCGGCTGCAGAAGGTATATTGGAATTAAGGCAAGCCATCAGCCAATTTATACAAGAAAGAGAGGGCTTGCATTTTTCTCCTAATGAAATTCAAGTAGCGTCTGGCGGAAGACCATTGATATACGCTTTATTTAAAGTAATAGTAGATAAAGGGGATAAGGTAATTTATGGAGTACCCTCTTGGAACAACAATCACTATGTTCATTTAACAGATGGCGAGCATTGTATGATTAATTGTAGTGTAGAAAACAATTTCATGCCTACCGTTGAAGACATCAAAGCCAATATAAAAGGAGCTACATTGATTTGTTTGTGTACTCCACAAAACCCAACAGGAACAACACTTTCCAAAGATTCACTGATGGCTATTTGTGATCTAATTATTGAAGAAAACAAACAGCGTGGAGACGATGCTAAAAAATTATATTTAATGTTCGATCAAATGTATTGGACGCTTACATTTGGCGATACCTTACATTATGATCCTATTTCATTGAACCCTGCAATGAAACCATACACTATTTATATAGATGGAATTTCTAAAGTTTTTTCAGCCACAGGTGTTAGAGTAGGTTGGGCATTGGGTCCGGAAAATGTTATTGCTAAAATGAAAGCCATTTTAAGCCATTTAGGTGCTTGGGCTCCTATGGCAGAACAAAAAGCAGTAGCTAAATATTTACCTATGTCGGCTGCTATTGATCAATACTTAGCGCATTTTAAATCGGAGATAGCATTCCGATTACAAACCATTTACAATGGATTTGTTTCATTAAAAGCCAAAGGGTATGCTGTAGATGCTGTTGCTCCTCAAGCAGCCATTTATCTGACCATTCAAATTGATTTAGTTGGTAAAAAAACAGCATCTGGAAATATGCTAGGAACGCAATCTGATGTTACTTCTTATATTTTAGGAGAAGCCAAAATTGCTGTTGTGCCATTTTCTGCTTTTGGTGCAGGGAGTGATAGCAATTGGTACAGATTAAGCGTTGGAACTTGTATCAAAGAAGAAATACCTACTATGTTGGCTCAATTAGAAGCAGCTCTTGAAAAACTGGGTTAATTTTTATTGCAGATAAAAACAAATGGCTGATTGGGGTTGTCTTTCAATATTTTTTGAACCAAATGTTCTTTTGAGATTATTTTTCTGCGATTGATATCGATGATTTCATTGGCTACACAGAAACTCAACCAATTTTCTACAGGAACCAAAACCATGTTCAATAGCTCTATATGGCGATCAATTTCTTCTTGAGAAAACAAGTGTTTAGTTTGCAAAACCAATAAGTCTCTAGGCATAATTACTGTTGCTAATGTTTTGGACAAGCACAAAATGTAGTTTTGTTCGATTTTTTAAAGACACCACAAGAACTCGCTACTACACAAGTTAGTAACAACAAAAGAATAATTTGGTTTAATTTGAGTTTCATATTGTACTACAAATTAAGGAAATACTACTGATTTTTGCATGAACACCTTATTGGAAAACGATAAAAAATATACAATTTTAGTTGCTCCACTCGATTGGGGGCTTGGTCATGCAACCAGGTGTATTCCAATTATTAGGGCATTGATAATAGAAGGGCATAAGGTAATTATTGGTGCAGAGGGCAATCAAGCCGCTTTGTTAAAAGAAGCATTTCCTCAAGTAACCCTTTTGGACTTACCTGGTTATAGGGTTGAATATAGTCAAAACCCCCATTTATTGGCATTTAAAATATTGGCTCAATTACCTAAAATTTTGAGTGCTATCTCCTTCGAACAACAATGGCTTAAACAGATTATTAAGACACACCAGATTGATATCATAATTGCTGATAATCGATATGGATTGTACAGTAGCCAAATTCCATCTGTATTTATCACGCATCAGTTAACCATAAAGGCCCCTTTTAAATGGCTGGAGCAATGGCTTAGAAAAATTAATTATAGTTATATCAATCGATTTACTGCATGTTGGGTGCCAGATATGGAAGCTGAGATAAATATTGGTGGCGCCTTGTCTCATCCAACTCAACTGCCAAAAACTCCAGTTCATTATATTAATTTGTTAAGTAGATTTAAACTGCTTGAAGCCGAACAAAAATTCGATTGTTGTATTATACTTTCGGGTCCGGAGCCTCAGAGAACTGTTTTTGAAAAATTGGCCATTGATTCAATCAAAAAAATGAAAGGCAGTTTTTTATTAGTGCGCGGAAAACCATTGGAAAAATCGATTCCTTTTATTGCCAATCATATTCAAGTGCATAATCATCTGAATGAGGAAGAACTGTCTTTGGCTATTCAACAAAGCGAATACATGGTTTGCAGAAGTGGCTATTCTACACTAATGGAGTTGTTGGCTTTAAAAAAGAAAATGATTTTAATTCCAACACCTGGTCAAACCGAACAGGAATATTTGGCTCATAAACTCTCAAAAGATGGTTTGGCATTGGCTAGTAATCAACAAAACCTTGATTTACCATTGATGATAAAAAAAGCCACATCAATTGAGTATAATTTTACAACTACCAAGTTGTTTGATGAAATTAATGTAAACGAATTACTCAAGTCGCTATTTTCTTAAATATTCAACCAATACATTTGCAAAGCATGCAAATCAACAACAAAGCATACGCCGCAGCAATTGTAGCCAATTTTATTTTTGGAAGTAGTTATGCTTTGGTAAAATACATTACACCAGGATTCATTCATCCTTTTGCACTTAATTTTATTAGGGTAACAGTGAGTATATTTTTGTTTTGGACTTTGTTTTTATTCAAGCCAGGTAAAACAAGGATAGATAAAAATGACATTCCTCGTTTTTTGTTGTGCGGACTAACGGGTGTAACCATCAATCAGATTTTTTTCATCAAAGGATTGTCTTTAACAACAGCCATTCATAGCTCATTGCTTTCTTTGGGAACACCCATTTTCATTACCATCATCGCAGCATGGTTATTGAAAGAAGGGTTTAATGCAGCAAAAGCTGCTGGATTGGTTTTTGGAATTGGTGGGGCTTCTATCTTAATATTAATGAAAGACAATAGCACTGTTGGTTCGAATATGTTGATAGGCGATTTATTTATTTTAATCAACGCTATTTCTTATGCATTTTATTTAGTGCTTGTAAGGCCATTAATGGCCAAATATTCGGGCATTCAAGTGTTGAGATGGGTTTTTACATTTGGAGCAATAGGTATTATCCCTTTTGGGTTACCGCATATTTTAACCACCAATTGGATGGCCTTTGGCATAAGTCATTTTTTAGCTTTAGCTTATATTGCCATTGCCACTACATTCTTTGCCTATTTATTAACGGTATATGCCATATCTACCATTGGATCATCTGCTACAGGTGCATTCATTTATACGCAACCTGTATTTGCAGCAGTAATTGCTACCATTTTTGCTGGAGAACATTTTACAATTTCAAAAGCAATAGCAGCATTGCTGATTTTCACAGGGGTTTATTTGGTTAATTTTAAAAA
>CANGTR010000027.1 GCA_947456855.1 Sphingobacteriia bacterium
GCTCGACATCAATCCTTCAGCAAGGGCAGAGTTTTGAAAGATAAAAATAAAAGATAAAAGAAAAAGATGAAAGATGAAAGATCATTGCTTTATTAGGTTATACTTCTTCTAGTATCTCTTATCTCATATCTCATAGCTCCTATCTTGTATCTCCTATCTTGTATCTCATATCTCCTATCTCTTATCTTGTATCTCTTATCTTGTATCTCTTATCTTGTATCTCTTATCTTGTATCTCTTATCTTGTATCTCATATCTCATATCTTGTATCTCATATCTCATATCTAGTATCTCTTAACTACTCAATTTGGAGTAGCCCTCCGTTTTTTGTACTTTTGCGCCTTTAAAACAGCGTACGCTATGATCAGTGCAAGAAATATTACCCTCGCTTATGGAAAAAGGGTGTTGTTCGATGAAGTAAACATCAATTTTATCAAAGGGAATTGTTACGGGGTAATTGGTGCCAATGGTGCTGGTAAATCTACATTTTTAAAGATTTTAAGCGGTGAAATAGAGCCCAATAAAGGGGTGGTAGAAATTACCAAGGGCGAGCGCATGTCTTTTTTAAAGCAAAATCAGTTTGAATTTGATGAATGTACGGTGTTAAATACCGTACTCATGGGTCATAAACGCTTATGGGATGTGATGCACGAAAAAGATGCATTGTATGCAAAAGAAGATTTTTCGGAAGAAGATGGTATGAAAGCAGGTGAATTAGAAGCTGAATTTGGAGAAATGGGTGGTTATGAAGCAGAAAGCAATGCAGCCAGCTTTTTAAATAGTTTGGGTGTACATGATGAAATGCACCAAAGTTTGATGAGCGAGATCCCAAGTAATTTCAAAGTGAGGGTTTTATTGGCTCAAGCTTTATTCGGAAATCCCGATATTTTATTATTGGATGAGCCTACCAATGGATTGGATATTGAAACAATTGGTTGGTTAGAAAACTTTTTAGCCGATTACGAAAACATAGTATTGGTAGTAAGCCACGATCGTCACTTTTTAGATACGGTTTGTACACATGTGGCAGACGTTGATCGTGCTAAAATAAAAGTGTTTACGGGCAACTATACTTTCTGGTACGAAAGTAGCCAGTTGATGAGCCGCCAGATTAACGACAAGAACAAAAAGAATGAAGAGAAGCGTCAGGCTTTATTGGATTTCATTGCTCGTTTCTCTGCCAATGCATCTAAAAGCAAACAAGCAACTTCCCGTAAAAAAGCCTTGGAAAAATTAACGATCGAAGAAATCGAACCTTCTAACAGAAAATATCCAGGCATTATTTTCCAACCATTGCGCGAAGTGGGCAATCAGATTTTGAATGTAGAAAAATTATCCAAATCAGTAGATGGAAGAAAATTATTTGATCAGATTTCTTTTAGTGCCAATAAAGGCGAAAAAATTGCCTTCTTAAGCAAAGATCCATTGGCTGTAACAGCTTTCTTCGAAATCATTGCTGAAAATGAAAAAGCCGATGGCGGCAAATATGAATGGGGTACTACCATTACCAAAGCTTATTTGCCTCAAGAGAACAATGAATTTTTTACCGAAGGACTTTCATTAATGGAATGGTTGCGTCAATATGTGCCGCCGCATGTAACTGATGCAGATGAGCCTTTCTTAAGGGGCTTTCTAGGGAAAATGTTGTTTAGTGGAGATGATATTTTAAAGAAAACCAATGTGCTCAGTGGAGGAGAAAAAGTACGTTGTATGGTAAGCCGTATGATGTTACAAAACCCGAATGTGGTGATTCTAGATCAACCTACCAATCACTTGGATTTGGAAAGTATTCAAAGTTTTAATGAAGGCTGTCAAACATTTCCAGGCATTGTTTTCATAACCTCTCATGACCATACTTTTATGCAAACTGTTGCCAATAGGATCATTGAAATCACCCCTAAAGGAATCATTGATCGATTGATGACATTTGATGAGTACATGGAAGATGCAAGGGTTAAAGAATTGCGTGCTGAAATGTACAGCTAACAAAATTTCTTGTTAACTTTCTATTTCAATCCTTTGCATATATGCAGCAGTTGAAATTATTTTGTTTGCTTCTTTGTTTTTATTCGGCAAGTAAAGCACAATCTAATTTTTTTGAAAAACAATTGACCTATCCACGCGTTGCAGCTGCATACAAATTAAAAAAAGAGCAATTGAAAAATCAAGCCCTTGCCAAGGGATTGATCTGGCCTATCCATCAATTATACATTCGAAGTTTTAAATACGATAGTCAATTAGAAGTATGGGCAAGAAACAATAGCGATGAATCTTTTGTATTATTCAAAACCTACAAAGTTTGTGCATTATCCGGATCACTTGGCCCTAAACGGGTAGAAGGAGATTATCAGGTTCCTGAAGGCATTTATTACATCAATGAGTTTAATCCCAAAAGTCAATTTCATTTATCCCTTGGCTTAAATTATCCAAATGCTGCCGATAAAATCAATAGTGGTTTTCAAAATCCTGGCAATGAAATTTATATTCATGGTACATGCACTACAGTAGGTTGTATACCTATTCAAAATGAACAGATGGAAGAGCTTTATCTATTGGCTGCTTTGGCCAATTCATCTGGTCAATCATTTATTCCTGTGCATATTTTCCCTATTAAATTCAATAATCCTAAGGGTCAATCTGTTTTACAAAAGCAAACAGCGAAAGACGATCGGTACAATGAATTGGCGCGTCAATTAAATAATGTATTTGAGTATTTTGAGGCGAATAAAAAAATTCCGCTAATTGCCATTAATCAAAAAGGGGATTATGAAATGTTGCCCTTCTCTAGCCAATAATTTAATGGTATAACAATTGTATGGTTTCTCTGGTTCGCTGTTGCAACAGCACTGTTTTATTGGCAATCAAACGATCTATTATTGCTTGCGAATAATGTCTGATGGTAAGTAAGTGCAGATTTTTTTCAACTTGCACATCAAAGAATGCACTGGCTCTTTGTGCCAATAAATCTATTTTTTGAGGGTGATCATCTAAGCAAACTTGTAAACTTACGGCCCCTGTTTGAATTAGGTTGGGCTTTATTTTTAACTCTCCAAATACTTTGTACAAAGCACTCATAGGTTCTTCGCCAATAAATGAAAAGTCTTGTGTTGATAAATGCAACATCACTTGTTGTTCTTTAACAACAATAATTGGCGGCAAATCCTTGCTGTTTTTTTGATGAATAACCGTTCCTGGCAAACTGGGGTCTAAAAAGCATTTTACCAGGAGTGGAATTTTTTTATTTTGAAGTGGCTTGATGGTTTTTGGATGGATTACTTGTGCCCCATAATAAGCCATTTCTATCACTTCGTTATAACTCAATTGGCTAATTAAGCTTACTTCCTTAAATATTTTTGGATCGGCACTCATTATACCTTCTACATCCTTCCAAATAGTAACATTGGTGGCATCTAATATATTGGCAAAAACAGCTGCTGAATAATCGCTGCCTTCTCTGCCTAATGTAGTGCTTTCATTGTCGTAAGTTGCTCCGATAAATCCTTGCGTAATGGTAATAGGGTTGTTAATAGCTGCTTTGATTTTTGTTGTACTGAATTCCCAATCGATAGCGGCGTCTCTAAAATTATTATCGGTTCTAAGTAAGTCTCTTACATCTATCCAAGTATTTGGCAAACCCATTTCTGTGAAATAATGGCTAATAATACAAGTGCTAAATAATTCTCCTGAACAAACAATTTGGTCGTAATAATAATCATAAGACCTAACCGGTTTATCGTGCAATAACCATTCTACTTCTGTAAAAAAATCGTTCAATTGGCTATAACAATTATTGTACTGCGTAACCAACAAATATTTGGCTGTATTGAGGTGCTGTTGTTTAACGATTTCAAATAATTGTAATGCATTTTCTTTTTGTCCGTCAAAAAAAGCATTCACTACTTTTTCTAATCCATTGGTGGTTTTGCCCATTGCAGAAATAATAATAACCAATGGCTCATTGCCATTGTTTTTTACAATCTGGTGAACTTGTTGAATACGGTCAATACTATTTACACTGGCGCCCCCAAACTTGAATATTTGCATACTTTATTGCCGGTTGAATACATTTCCGGTGTGTGCAAATATACGAAGCGGAAACTGCCTAAAAAATCAGCTTCATTTCGGTCTGGCATCTTATCTTTATACAAATGAGCTCAAATATGAATGTCAATAGAAAAGTACTCACTTTAGATGAATTTACTCTCCAACAGTTAAGACAGTTTCCTACTGCAACTGGAGAATTGAGTCGTTTACTAAGAGATCTTGCACTTGCGGCAAAAAGAGTAAATGTAGAAGTCAACAAAGCTGGTTTAGTAGATATTTTAGGCGATGTGGGAAGTGTAAATGTGCAAGGGGAAGATGTAAAAAAGTTGGATGTATTTGCCAATAACCAGTTTCTAGGTGTATTGCAACATGGAATTAGTTGCGCAGGAGTGGGAAGTGAGGAATTGGACGAGTTTGTAGTTTTTGATGATGAATTAAGCAACAATAGCAAATACATCGTTCACATGGATCCGTTAGATGGCAGTGGAAACATAGATGTAAATGTTTCTATTGGAACCATATTTGGTGTATATCGTAGAGTAAGTGAATTAGGAAAGCCATGTACCAAAGAAGATTTTTTACAGCCTGGTAAAAATCAAGTAGCAGCAGGATATGTAGTTTATGGTTCAAGTACCATGTTTGTTTATGCAACCAGACGAGGTGTAAATGGTTTTACATTAGATCCTTCCATTGGAGAATTTACCTTGAGCCATCCAGAGATTCAATGCCCACCAACAGGTAAATTTTATTCTGTGAATCATGGAAACTTTTTTCAATACAATGAAGGGGTAAGAAAATACATAGATGGCTGTCAGAAAAAAACCAAAGAAACAGGTGGACCTTATACCCAGCGATATATTGGTAGTATGGTAGCTGATGTACACCGCAACTTAATTAAGGGCGGTATATTTATGTACCCAGGCACAACAGATAAGCCCAATGGGAAATTAAGGTTGTTGTATGAAGCCAATCCATTTGCATTTATTGTAGAAGTAGCTGGAGGGCTTGCAACCAATGGAGCAGATAGAATTTTAGATATACAACCAACTGAGTTGCATCAAAGAACCCCTTTGTTTATTGGCAGTAAAAATATGATGATAGAATTGGAAGAAGTAGCTAAATTATAAATTTTTGTATGAAGCAGTTATTGATTGTAGTCGGATTTGTATTTGTTGGTTTTTGCGTTAATGCACAACAAAAATTCAATCCCCAAGGGATGAATTATTTAATAGGACCGAAATTAAATAATATCATTTATCATGATAGTGTTTTCAGGGGGAGCAATGAGTTTAAACATTTGTTTTACAGAACTGGGGATCCTGAATTATTAAAATTATACAGCAAGCACCAAAGCAATAAAATTGTTGGTCAATCTTTGGGTGTAATTGGCGCAATTGGTATTCTAGTAGGAGTTAATAATTTATCGGGAGATACCAAAGGTTTTGGATGGGGTATGATCGGAGGTGGATTGTTAACTTCTATTGCAGGGGGCTATTTTACCTTGTCTAGCCAGCGAAATTTACAAATGGCCATTGCCTTATTTAATAAACAATACAATACAACATCTATTGGAGTTGGTATAGGAAATCAGTCTGCAGGATTGGTCTATAAATTTTAATCAATGAGTAAAGTAATTATTAGTGTAAAAGATTTGCATAAGAACTATGGAGCATTCCATGCTGTTAAAGGAATTAGTTTCGAAGTGATGGAGGGGGAAATTTTTGGTTTACTAGGTCCTAATGGGGCAGGTAAATCTACTACTTTAGAAATTATAGAAACCTTGCGTCAAAAAACCAGTGGAGAAGTAATAGTTGATGGATTTAATTTAGATCAATCTCCCAATGAAATAAAAAAAATTATTGGTGTTCAGTTACAAACTTCTGGGTTTTATCCAAGTTTAACGCTTACCGAATTACTGCATTTATTTGCAGGTCTTTACAATGAAGAAGTAGATCCAATGGCATTGTTGGATTTGGTGAATTTGAGGGATAAGGCCAAGTCTAAATACAAAGAGATGAGTGGTGGTCAAAAACAACGATTCTCCATTGCAACTACATTGATCAATCACCCAAAAATCATTTTTTTGGATGAGCCAACTACAGGATTAGATCCTCAGGCAAGAAGAAATTTATGGGAGCTGATTAAAGAAATAAGGGCAAAAGGCACCACTGTAATTATCACTACACATTATATGGATGAAGCAGAAGTGTTGTGCGATAGAGTAGCCATTATTGATAGCGGAAAAATCATAGCACTCAATAGCCCCGATAAAATGATTGACGAATTGGTAGCTACCGGATTTGAAAGACCAAAGGAAGTAAAGAAAGCCAATTTAGAAGATGTATTCATTCAATTAACCGGCCACGAACTCCGCGCCGAATAAAAGATAAAAGATAAAAGATGAAATAATGTATCTCATATCTCATAATTCTTAATTCATAATTCTATGTCAGATCCAAGATACCCCATCGGCAAATTTCAACCACAGCCTTTTTCAAAAGAGCAAAAAGAGAAATGGTTATTGGATATTCATTTTCTTCCAGAAGAATTAGAACGTGCCATCAATAACTTAGATGAAGCACAATTGCATACTCCTTATAGAGAAGCTGGCTGGACGGTGAATGAAGTAGTGCATCACTTAGCGGATAGTCATATGAATGCCTACTGTAGGTTTAAGTTAGGATTAACCGAAGATAAGCCTACCATCAAGCCTTACGATGAAAATGCTTGGACTTTATTGGAAGATGTAAAACAGTTGCCTGTTAATGTTTCGCTTACTTTATTGCATGCCCTGCATCAACGTTGGTATATAGCCATTAAAGATATTTCGGATGAACAATGGATGAGAGAAGTACATCATCCAGAAAGTAAAAAAGACATGAGTTTGTGGTTTCTATTGGGCATGTATGCATGGCATGGGAAGCATCATACTGCACATATTTCTTCATTGCGTGAGCAAAAAAACTGGTAATCAAAACAATCGCCATAATGTATGCGCTGATGAAATTAGAAAAATTAGTTATTTTTTAAATTATTTGTATGATTCAAAAATGGGAAAAGCTTTCTTCTGAAATAGTGTATAAGAAAAAATGGATGAACATAAAAGAGGAAGCATGTAAACTTCCTGATGGACAAATTATTGATTCTTATATTATTGTAGATGTTCCCCATTTTTGTAACGTATTTGTGGTTACTGCTGCCGATGAAGTAATTATGGTGAAGCAATACCGACATGCTGCGGGAATGGTCTCTATTGAAATGCCTGGTGGAATGATTGATGAAGGAGAAGATCCAATGGTTGCAGCTAGAAGGGAAATGCAAGAAGAAACAGGTTATACTTCTGAGGAAATGTCACTTTTATATGCCATTAGTACCAATCCTGCATTAGAAAGCAATCGCGCTTGGTTTTTTCTAGCTAAAAATGCAGTTCATAATCAGGCCACTGCTTTAGACCAATATGAAGACATTGAGTTGATAAAGTATACTAAATCAGCATTTATGCAATGTTTACTCAATAATGAGTTTACACATGGAATACAATTAGGGGCTATGTTTGCTGCAGCCATTGAATTGGGCTGGCTAGTTGCTCCATAATTTGGTATTTACTTCACCTACCAAGAATACACTTCCGCATACAAGTATTAAATCATTGGGTGTAGCATTACTCAATGCTTCTTTGATGGCTTGATTTACCTCAATAAAAGAATGCCCATTTAATCCAAAAGCCAAAGCAGCTTCTTGTAAAGCAATTTCATCCATGGCTCTTGGAATAGTTGCTTTGGTGAAATAATAAGATGCATGTATAGGTAATAGTTGCAAAACAGCGCTAATGTCTTTGTCTTTTACCATGCCAAATACAATATGTAAATGCTGATAATTACTCAATTCTAATTGTTGATTGATAGCGCGAATACCATCCACATTATGACCCACATCCATCACCACTCTTGGATAATGTTGAATAATTTCCCATCTTCCATGTAAACCAGTTAATTTTTTAACCGATTGCAATGCTTTGTGAATGCATGGTTTGTTGATATTCCATCCCAGTCTGTTTAATTGTGTACAAGCTTCTAAAACAGTAATTAGATTTTTTGACTGATACAATCCTGTTAAATCAAGTAGATATGATTCGTATTCGTTTTTTTCTTTGTCTACTACGGTAATGCGCAAATGGTGATCTTCATTGATCCAATCACTCATATACCTTTTTTCTTGCGCATAGATGATTGGGCTATTGATTGCTGCTGCATCAAATACAGGCTTTGTTTCGGCAATTGCTTCCCCAATGATTACAGGTATATGTGGTTTGATAATGCCTGCTTTTTCTCCAGCAATAGCTTCGAGCGTATTGCCCAATAAATTCATATGATCCCATCCAATATTGGTAATGACACTGATCTCAGGTTCAATAATATTGGTGCTGTCTAATCTTCCTCCCAAGCCCACCTCAATTACCGCAATATCTACTTGTTCTTGTGCAAAATAGTCGAAAGCCATTGCCACAGTAATCTCAAAAAAAGAGGGTTCAATTTTTTCTATTTGTGGTTGAATTTTTTTGGTAAAGTTTACAACGAATTCTTCTGTACAAACGGCACCATTGATTTTAATTCGTTCTCTGAAATCGTGTAAATGCGGAGAAGTATACAGCCCCGTTTTATAACCAGCTGTTTGTAGAATGGCTGCCAACATATGACTGGTAGAGCCTTTTCCATTGGTGCCTGCAACATGGATGGTCTTGATTTTTTTTTGTGGATCGCCAATTGCTTCACACAATAAAATGGTATTGGTCAAGTCTTTTTTATAGGCAGCTGCACCCAGTCTGCTAAACATGGGAAGCTTATTAAAAAGATAGTCGACTGTTTCTTGGTAATTCATTGCATTACAAAGATGCAATTAAATTAATTACGCAGTTTAAATTCAAATACCAATGTTCCGCTTTGTTCTTCTGAAGCTGCAGCATTGAGTTTGAGTGTTCTTGCTTTGCGCAATGCTATATTGCGAATAGTGCTATTGGTAGTGGTGGTTCCCTTAGGGTTAACATTTGCTGCAATTACATTGCCCGTTTGATCAACTGTAATGTCTACTGCTACTTTAGCGTTTTCATTAAAATCATCTTCAAAAGCAGGCAACTTGGTAATTCTTCTTCCATCTAAACCACTTTTTATGGCTACACCACCAATACCTGCTCTGCCACTGGATGCATTACCGGTATAGCTATCGGAATTAGGGTTGCCATTTGGATTACCTTGATCGCCCTTGCCACCTGCAATACCTTGATTTCTTAAGCCATTGTAGGAGTCTGCATTATTGCCACCTGGCCCTTTGTTTTCGCTTGCTTTGAACACAGCTTTTGGGGTAGGTGCAGGAATGGGTTTTGATTCAACCAATGGTTTGCTATCGGGTATTTTATTTATTTTATTGTTTACAGCTATATCTTCTTCAGATGCATTTTGAATAGGTTGAATAGCTTCGGGGCTTTCATTTTTAATTGGAGTAGATTTTTCGGCTGCTTTTTCAGCGGATTGTCCAGGTGCCTGAGGTGCAATATCGCCATATCCTGTTTCGCTATTTCCTAAATTTACTTCAATGCCTTCGCCAACAATGGGTTCGGGAGGAACTGGCTTTTCGTAATGCACATAAAAGAATATCAAGAACAGTACAATAGTGATCACACTGGTTATACTGAGGGCTTTGATATTTTTTTCTTTTTCAAAAGATAAATCCATAAAATTCAGCTACCGTAAAAATAACGCTATTCTTGGGGGAATGCTAGAAAAAAACGTTAATTCATGAAGAATCGATGCGCTCGAATCATTGAATACGAATAAGTTGTTGCGAATTACTTAAAAAATATATCATACCCAAACCTTAGCAGGGTAACAGTAACAATGAGTAAGAAAAAAATACGAATGAATTGATTGCCTTTGTAGATGGCCAATTTAGCACCAAGGATTCCGCCAATGCCATTGCTTACTGCCATTGGAATGGCCACCGACCAAAGTATAGAGCCCTTTAGCACAAACAAACTGATGGAACCTAAATTGGTAGACAAATTAATGAGCTTGGCATGGGTGCCAGCTTTTAAAAAATCATAACCCAAAATGCCAATGAATGCCATCACTAAAAAACTGCCCGCGCCAGGTCCGATAAATCCATCATAAAAACCAATCACCAGACTGATTAATAACGAGTAAAAAAACTGGTGTTTGGGATGAATGTCTTTATGGGTATGTTGTCCGAAGCTTTTTTTGGTATAGGTATATAAAGCAACTCCAATCAACACTACAAATATGATGGGCTTCATAAATCGATTGCTTACCTGCGATAATAATTCTGATCCAGCGAATGCTGCTAGAAATGCTATTAATCCCATCAGCGAAACTTGTTTCCAATTGACTTGCACTTTTTTTAGGTATTGCCTTGCTGCAAATGCAGTACCGGTGAATGCAGGAATTTTTAAAGAGCCAATTACTGAAGCAACTGGGTATTGTGGTAATAAAATCAAGCCAGCCGGTGTTTGAATTAATCCGCCGCCGCCAACAATAGCATCTACAAATCCTGCCAAAAATGCAAATAAACAGAGTAGTATAATAGTGGTAGTACTAATCATTTTGATTTTATGTTTGCAATGGTTAATCCAAGTATTACAATCGTTCCACTGATCAAATGCGCGGTACTCATTTTTTCGCCCAATATCAACACTGCTTCGATGATGCTAAATACCGGAATTAAATTGCCGAATAAAACAGTTCTTCCAGCACCTAATTTTTGTATGGCCATATTCCAACATAAAAAGGCAATGGCAGATGTTCCTGCACCTAAATACAAGATGGATCCGATCAGGGTTGGATTCCATCGAGTGGCGGGTAATAAAAATAATTCACCCACATAAAATGGGAACAACATCAAAGTGCCCATTCCAAAAAGAATTAATAAAAAATGTGTTGCACTGATGGCGCTCGGTTTTTTTCTTACCAATACATTATAAATAGCAAAGGCAAATGCACCTGCTAAGATCCATAGATCTCCTTTTGTAAAATGAAAAGCGGCTAATTTTTCTAAAGAGCCATTGGATATCAGCAAAACAATACCAGCAATACAAATCAACATGCCGATCAATCGGAATTGACCAACTTTTTCTTTCAAGAAAATAAAAGCCAACAGGGTAGCAAAAATAGGAGAGGAGGTTGTTCCGATCAATGCCATATTAATAGCAGAAGTAGTATGACCTGCTATATATACAAATGTGTTGAACAATGCAATTCCTGTAAGGGATACAAAAAACAAGTAACGCTTATTAGCAAGTACAAGGTTTTTTTCTACTTTAATTTTTTTCCAGGCAAATGGAGCAATAATGATTGTTGCAGTTAACCAACGATAAAATGCCAAACTGATGGGGCCGATATCGGCATTCACTGCACGAGAGATAATAAAATTTCCCGACCACAATAGGGTTGCTGCTATTGCAAGCAAAATCCCCTGCACTATATGGTTATTGCGCAGCGCCTGCATAGCTGCTATTAAAGTCTCCTTTGATTCTTTCTATTGGTGGATTAAAATAACCAAATTTTAAATCAGGAAATTCTTCTCTTAATAATTCCATCATTTGTTTTACGCCAATCATTTCTCTGGAATCGTGAAAACCAATTTTGCCCATATACCAATCTGGATCGATATTGAAATTTCTCCATTGGATCATATTCAAACCAGTTTCTTGAATGAGTTTGCGCAATGCTTCATACTCAGCTTCGCTATCGGTGATGCCAGGGAATACAAAATAATTGATGCTTGTCCAGCCTCCATTTTTGCGCATCACTTTTAAACTCTCTACAATATCTTCAAACTGATAATTGTTGGGGCGGTAATAGGCTTCGTAAATATGTTTTTGTGCAGAGTTGGTGCTTACGCGAATACTGTTTAATCCCGCATCACATAACACTTGTACGGCATCTGGTTTAGATCCATTCGTATTGATATTAATGCTCCCTTTATCGGTATGCTTGCGTATTTCTTTGATCGATTCGGCAATGGTTTCCCACATAAGCAATGGTTCGCCTTCGCATCCTTGCCCAAAACTTACAATCGGAAATGGGGCATTCATTAAATGCGGAACAGTAAATTCTACAATTTCTTCTGCTGTAGGTTTAAAGGTTAATCGGTCCTGTGTAGAAACAATGGTTTCTTCTTCTGGTTGAAATGAAATACAACCAATACAGTTGGCATTGCATGCAGGGGAGGTAGGTATAGGACATTCCCATCTTCCTAAAGAAAAATTACGCGCTGCCGGACAATGATAAGTCATGCAACATTTTTCCATCAAATGTTTAACCAATCTGTTTTCTGGGTATGCCTTTAATAAATGTGCTGTGCCAGTTTCAATTTTTGCTTCGTCGTACCCTGCAGACTCTTGACGAACATCTTTTTCAATTCTAACAGCAGTTACATAATATTGATCGTTCTGCCAACCAACTGCAGTATAGCAAAACAAAGGAAGCGTTGGAGCTCCTTCCATGGTTTCGTAAGCAGCGATAAATAATCCAGTGTGTGCTGGAGGAATAAAAGCGGCTACTGCCCATCCTTTCTCGCATAATCGCATATCTCCAGAAGCAACATCAATTCCTATTCCTCTTCTTCCGGGCAATTCGTATAAATTTCCTCCTTCTGGTAATGCTATCCATTGATCATTGGGCACTTCAAATGCATCCCAACCTGCTCTTCCAACTGCAAACAAAGTTTCATCTTCAAATATATTTCCTTCACCGTCGGAGTATAAAAGGTAGGGGCGTAAATGATTGGTCATTGTGCAATAATTAATTGGCTGGGGTAATCAGTTTTTGAGCAAATTGAGTAAACTCTTGTTCTACTTCTGTTGAAACTGTAGCATTTACTTCTTTCTGAAAAATTCGATTATTCTTAAAATCCAAAGTGAGTATACCATCTTTTAAAATAGCATTGTTCAATTCATTCCATTGATGTTTTTTCTTTGGAAAACTATTGAATACAATTTCTTCCTCATCAAATGCAATCTCTTGGGGAAATTTAACTTGTTTTTCTAAAAGCGCAGCCATTAAATAAATGAAGGCAATCCACAATCCATCTTTTTGAAAATACCACCCAATTGCTGCAAACAACAAGGCCAATCTATAAGAAGGGGCTACATTTCTTTTTTGTTGGAGATAGCAAAATATCCACCATCCTAAAATTAATACAGAAATTAAAATGGGCCTAATGCTGTTGGCAGGATTGGCAACAGCAGTGCCTATAAATCCTATTAAAGACAACAACAACATCAGTTGACTAATCATGTCTACCCGATTGCTGCTATTCTTTTTCAAAACGATGATGTATTCGTATGTTTTTGCCATTATGATACCATTATATTACAAAGGCGCCATAATAAACTTGCGCCTACGTTACTATCCCAATCTGTTTGCCCTACACCAATTTCAACCAAATCGAAACCAATTAATGCTCTGCCACTATCTTTTATTTTTTGAATTAAATAAATCATCTCTTCACTTTCAAATCCACCAATAACCGGAGTTCCAGTATTGGGGCAGAGCTTTCTATCCAATCCATCAATGTCGAAACTGATATATACTTTTTGTGGTAAATTTTCAATGATTTCATTGGCAATGGTCTTCCATGTTTGCCCTTCGAATAATCTATTTTTCACTTGCTTATCAAAAAAAGTAACTACCCTATCATTGCTATTGCATATATAGTCCCATTCTTCTTCGCAATAATCTCTAATACCTAATTGAACCAATTTAGTAATTGCAGGAATTTCTGTTAACGCATTGTACATGATGGAAGCATGCGAATAATTAAAGTCTTCGTATTTAACACGTAAATCGCAATGAGCATCTATTTGTAAAACACCAAAATCGCCATGCTTTTCAGACAATGCTTTCATTAATCCCAATGAAGTGCTATGATCTCCACCTAAAACTGCAACTATTTTTTCTTTTTCTATCAATCTTTTGCAATTCTCATATACCCAATTGTTCATGTATACACTCCCTTCATTAATTTCTTTCAAACTCTTACACATGAATTTATTTTCTTCAATGGGGGCGCCTTGTGCAATATAATCAATGTACAGTTCTGCTTCTTTGCGCAAGTAGTCGTTTTTAAACAATAATTTTTTATCGATGGGCTGCATAAAAAATCCTTGTTTCCAGCCAGCATTTCCATCTACATCAAATATGTCTACAAAAAAACTAGACTTGTATACATGATCTGCTGCCCTAGCAGTTCCGGCAAGATGGCTAACCGTAACTTCCCAGGGAACGGGAATGATCACCAATTTGGCATCTTCTTCATTAAACGGAAGCCCGAAAATATTGTTATTGGGATTGGATACCTTGTTAGGATTGAACCTAGATAAATCTGTCATGTTGTAAGCATTGAAAACGGGTTGCAAGTTAGCAGCAATTTCTCAATTTGATGGCATAACTGTTAGTATATTGGTTCAAAAATCAACCAAAAAGTTAAAAATGCGGATAATTATTCCCCAAATTGATCAATAATGACTTGATAAGTGTTATTGAATTAACTTTGCGCCATAATTTAATTTAATGAAGACTACCCATATCATTATCCTTGTTTTTATTGCAGCTGCAATTGCAGTATTGGTTCAATATTCAGGAGATTTGTCTACCTATGAAACCATTGCTTCTGCTAAGGAAAGAGAGGGTAAATTTGTGAATTTAATAGCTAAAATAGACAAGCAGCAACCCATCGAGTACGATGCCATAAAAAATCCCAATTATTTAAGCTTTACAGCAGTTGATACTTTAGGCAATACCATCAAAGTGATATACCATGATGCAAAGCCAACTGATATGGAAAAAAGCGAAAGAGTTGTTTTGAAAGGTGCTGTAAAAGAAGGGGTATTTAATTGCACCAGCATTTTATTAAAATGTCCTTCTAAGTACAAAGACGACCCAAAAGCAATGCAACAATTGCAAACTTCTAACTAGTATTATCTTATTCGAATTTAGCATTCATGAATTATATAGGTGAACATTTATTACCCGGTCAAATTGGTCATTTTTTTGCGGTATTGAGCTTGGTTGCTTCTTTGTTGGCAACCATTTCTTTTTTTAAAGCCAGTCAACTAGAGTTGCAAAACGAAAAAGCTGTTTGGCAAAAACTTGGTCGGATTGCTTTTGCATTTGTAACCATCAGCGTGTTGGCTTTATTTGGTACGCTTTATTATATTATTTCTAACCATTTATTCGAATACAAATATGCATATACCCACAGCGATAGAAGCTTGCAGGTAGAGTATTTGTTGAGCTGTTTTTGGGAAGGGCAGGAAGGTAGTTTTATGTTATGGAGTTTTTGGAATTGCTTTTTGGGATGGATATTAATTGCGAAAGCTAAAAAATGGGAAGCGGGCACCATGACTGTAATGAGTTTTATTCAGTTTGCTATAGCTACCATGTTAATTGGCATTTACTTTTTTGATGTTAAAGTAGGCAGTAGCCCTTTTGTATTGTTGCGCAATGAAATGGATGCGCCTATTTTTAGCAGACCAGATTATTTGAATTTTATAAAAGATGGAACTGGCCTTAATACTTTGTTGCAGAATTATTGGATGGTAATACATCCCCCGATTTTATTTTTAGGTTTTGCTTCTACCATTGTTCCATTTGCATTTGCATTTGCTGGCTTAATGAAAAACGAACATGACTGGACCAAACAAGCCCTTCCATGGGCATCTTTTTCTGCTGCCATATTAGGTACAGGAATTATGATGGGAGCAGCATGGGCTTATGAGAGTTTGTCATTTGGTGGATATTGGGCATGGGATCCAGTAGAAAATGCATCCCTTGTTCCTTGGTTAACATTGGTTGCCGGTCTTCATACCAATTTAGTGTATAAGAGCAGTGGGTATTCTTTAAGACCTACTTATTTCTTTTACATCATCAGTTTTACATTGATATTGTACTCTACATTTTTAACGAGAAGTGGAATATTGGGAGATACATCTGTGCACGCCTTTACCGACTTGGGCATGAATACCCAGTTATTGCTATTTGTATTGGTGTTTTTTCTGCCAGCGATGCTACTCTATGCAATAAGGTATAAATCCATTCCTTCTATCAACAAAGAAGAGAGTACTTACAGTAGAGAGTTTTGGATGTTTATTGGATCGCTTGTATTGTTTTTATCTGCAGCGGTTATTATTGTAAAAACATCTACTCCGGTTTGGAACAAATTGTTCGGAACCAATATTGCGCCTCCAGAAGATGTAGAATTTGCGCACAATCAAATTCAAATTTTTGTGGCCATCCTTATTGGTTTGCTTACTGCAGCAACTCAATATTTAAAATACAAAGACACTCCAACAAAAGTATTTTACAAAAAAATAGCGGTACCTACATTGGTGGCACTGGTGGTTTCTTTACTCATTAGCTTTTTAGGCAATATTGATTATTATAAAAAAGGCCCTGGATTTTTAGGGGCCATTCATGTAGCTATTTTTTGTGCTGTTTATGCTATTGTTGCAAACACGGCTTATATATGGTTGGGAGTTAAAGGGAAAATCAAAGCCGCTGGTGCTTCTGTAGCCCATATTGGATTTGGGATGGTATTACTGGCTATACTTATTTCTTCTAGTAAGAAAACGGTATTGAGTTGGAATACTACTGGCGTTTCTCCTTTACAAGTAGATCCAAAAGCCAAGAATAACCCGGCAGGAGATCCTGCAGAAAATTTAACCCTGTTCAAAGGTGTTGCTACAGATATGGGAAGGTTTATGGTTACCTATACCATGGATACCACTAACCCTAGAGATCGCAAGCGTTATTTTGAAATTGATTTTAAGTCTAAAAAAGGAGATGATCATTTTAAGCTTTATCCGGATGTGATAAAGAACAACAAAGGAATGGAAGGTTTTGCTGCAAATCCCGCGGCTAAACATTATTGGCACAAAGACATTTTTGTTTACATCACTTCTTTTCAAGAAAATAAAAATGCCGATACCGTACAATTTAACGATATTCCTGTAAAAGTGAAAGACACCATTTTTTACAGCAATGGATTTATGGTATTAAATAGTGTTGCAGTAAATCCGGCGGAGCAAAAATCATTGTATGAACCAGATGAAACGGCGGTATTTTTAGATATGACTGTTATTACCAAAGAGGGGAAGCGCTATAGTGCTACTCCGGGTGTGGCTTTGAAAGGAAATGATTTGCGTTCTATCACCGATACGGTTTTGTCTCAAAGTCTGATTGTTAAATTCAATAAAGTAATTGATCAAAAAGAAGGAAAGTTAGAAATTGGTATTAAAGAAACTGGAAGTATTACTGATCTACTTACCTTAAAAGTATATGAGTTTCCTATGATCAATATGCTGTGGTTGGGTATTTTGGTAATGGTGGTAGGTTTTGTTTTGTCCATCATTCAAAGGGTTAAATTAAAATCCAAGTCAGCAGCTACATTCTAGCAGCTAAGGTTACTTTTTGAGTGTCTTGGTATTAATATCAGTCAATTTGACTAATTTTAATCAGCTTGAAACGCCTTAAATACCATATCGTAATTGTTTTATTCCTTCTCACTTCGGTGCTTAGCAAAAATCTATTAGCGCAACAAGGAGCATACGATACTTTAAAAGTGGGCGCTTACATTACTCCCGAAGGCGATACCATTGGTCAATCTTATCTACCCCCCGTATTGGTTTATGGAAGAATGACTAAGCATTGGCGCAATTATTGGGCCGATTGGACTCGTTTGCGAAACGCAGTTTATGTTACTTATCCTTATGCTAAAGCAGCGGGAAGAATCATGAACCAGATCAATGCTAAACTGGTAAATGTTGCTGATAGGAGTAAACGTAGGGCCATAATCAAGCAGCACGAAAAAGAATTAAAAAAAGAATTTACCGACAAGCTTACTCAGTTATCGGTTTACCAGGGTAAGGTGTTAATGAAATTAATCAATCGCGAAACGGGCAATAATTGTTACGAAATCATTGATGAATACAAAGGCTTTGTAAGTGCTGCATTTTGGCAAACCATTGCTATTTTTTTTGGAAGTAATTTAAAGCAGTCTTACGAGCCAACTGGTAAGGATCTAGACATGGAAAAGATTGTCAAAGACGTAGAAGTAATGTATGGTTATCGAACAGCTTCGTAAACTTTCAGTAACTCGATAAATTTATTTCTTGTAATCATATTTGCTCCCAGGCTTTCTAAATGATTGGTATACACCTGGCAATCGATTAATTGAATCCCTTCCTTTTTTAAGTGCTCTACAAATTGAATAAATGCATATTTGCTTGCATTTGATTTTGTGCTAAACATGCTTTCTCCAAAAAATACTTTTCCTAACTTAATTCCATACAAGCCTCCCACTAAAACCCCCTCTTGCCATGCTTCGGCACTAAACGCATAGCCCAAATGATGCAGATTGATATAGGCAGATTCTACTTCATCGGTTATCCATGTGCCGAGTTGGTCATTTCTTCTTGTGGTTTTGCATAAGTGAATAACTCCTTCAAAATTGTTATTGATGGTAAATTGAAATCCGTTTTGCTCAATGAGTTTACGCATTGATTTACTCATTTTTAATTGCTCGGGAAACAGTACAAATCTTGGGTCGGGGCTCCACCAAAGTGGAGTGTCTCCTTCAAACCAGGGGAATATACCCTTTTCGTAAGCCAATAAAATCCGTTGAGGCGATAAATCCCCGCCCATTGCCAATAAGCCATCATGTTGTGCTTCTTCAACCGGGGGGAACCACAATTTATCAGAAAGAATTTGCAGGGCTTATAATTTATTGGTGGAGAATATACTCAAGAAAAAAATCAGTTAATGATTAATCAACCATTTCTACAGTAGCGCCAATTCCTCTCTCTGTGATTGAATTGCACATGGGCTTCAATGTATCATAATCACCCTTTTTAACAGCATATTTGCCTTTATGGTGAATGAATAGCGCACATTGTTCTGCTTGCTCATGAGAATGGCCACAAACTTCGATGAGCGATTCAATTACCCATTCAAAAGTATTTACATCATCATTCCATACAATAAGGCTATACGATGTTGCCAAAGCGGTATCAATATCCGATTCGAATGCTTCCCAAGGCTTTGGAGAGGTGGAAAATTTAATTGACATGCTACAAAGGTAGGTTTTGAGCCAATAAAATGCATGTTTTTAAAGAATACTGTAAAAAAGAAGATTTTTTTTTTGGCTATTAGTATACGAACCCTATTTTTGCACTCCCAAACAACAAAGGGAGCATAGCTCAGTTGGTTTAGAGCATCTGCCTTACAAGCAGAGGGTCCGCGGTTCGAACCCGTGTGCTCCCACAGATTAACCCCGAGATTTCGGGGTTTTTTTTATGTATACCACTTATATCATATACTTTATCATCAATATAAATTGAATACCAAAATGGCCTCAGGATTTTTTGCAATTTTAGACGACATAGCTGCTTTGATGGATGACGTTGCTATTAACGCCAAGCTTGCTACAAAAAAAACAGCTGGCATACTTGGTGATGATTTGGCTGTTAATGCCGAAAAATCAACGGGCTTTGTTTCATCAAGAGAAATTCCTGTTTTATGGGCCATTACAAAAGGTTCATTTATTAACAAATTAATGATTGTGCCTATAACTTTATTGCTCAATATATTTTTACCAGCTGCCATAATTATAATACTTGTACTGGGCGGATTTTACCTCGCATTCGAAGGTGTAGAAAAAATTGCAGAATACTTCTTTCATAAAAAACAACCTGCAAAACAAGCTGCAGTTGGAGTAATTCAACAAGATGCTGAGTTGGAAAAAGTAAAAATAAAATCAGCCATAACCACCGATTTTATTCTATCTGTTGAAATAGTAATTATTGCTTTAAGTACGGTCTTAGATAAAAATTTAAGTGTCCAAATATTAACTTTATCTGTTGTTTCTATATTAGCTACTGTTGGAGTTTACGGCATTGTAGCGCTGGTTGTTCGTATGGACGATTTTGGATTTACGCTGATTGAAAAATCGAATAAAACAGGATTTTTAAATGCACTGGGCCTGATATTAGTAAAAGCGCTACCAATTGTTATTCAGATATTTTCGGTGGTAGGAACCATTGCATTATTACTGGTGTCGGGTGGAATATTTGCGCACAATATTGAATATTTACACCACATTTTACCCGAGTGGCCAACCATTATAAAGGAATTTATCTTTGGCTTAATAGGAGGGGCATTGGCGTTGATTTTAATGGTTGTTATCAAAAAAGTTCTTTTGCTATTTAAAAAAAACTGATTTAAAAAGAAAGTTTCGTATAACAAAATAGGCTTGTGTAAATTCCATTAATAATTTGTATTTTGTATGCACTATGAAGTCTACCAATTATTTGTTAAATGAATTAGCAACAGCCATTCCTGATGCAGCTAAAATCAATCCATCTATATCAGCCAGTTCTGTTGGTTGGCATATCGATCACAGTTTAATGGTAATTAATCAAATTATCGGTGCTGTTCAATCATCCAATCCGGCTGAGTATAAGTGGAGTTTTAATATGAAGCGATTGGTGGTATTTACAAATGGTAAAATTCCACGAGGAAAGGCCAAAGCCCCCAAATCGGTTATTCCAGAATCGGCATTTGATGAAAATGATATTCGATTAAAAATGGAAAAAGCTTTTCAAAAATTAGACAAGTTAAATGCGTTGACCCCCGATCATTTTTTTATACATCCATTCTTTGGTCATTTAAATGTGAAGGCAACTAAAAAAATGTTGGCCTTGCATACTGCTCATCATTTGGCTATTATTAAAGACATTATTGCTTCCAACAAATAGTTGCAATTATTTTATTGCAGTTGATCCTCTAGCGGCCAATGACGATTTGATTACAATATGTTCATTCGGTATAAATGTTCTGTTCTTGTCTAAATGTTTGAATAAAATACTAGCTGCTTCTTTTCCCATTTCAAATGCGGGTTGCTTTATTGCGCTCAAAGAGGGTTTCATTAAATGTGCAGTAGTTAAGTTGGAGAAACAGATTACTTTTAGTTGTTCCGGTATTTTAATATTTAAATCATTGCAAACTTCATAAATAGTTACAGCTAGTTTTTCTACAGAAGCAAAAATGGCGTCTGGTGCTTTTTTGCCGCTCAATATTTTTTTAAACTTATTGTAATTATTGGTATCGTTATTGGAACACTTGATAATGCTTGTATTGCTTGTTTTTATTTGATGTTTATTGATTGCTTCCAAATAACCTTGCATTCTTTTGTTGTCAATTGAAATGGTATTTGAAATAGACGCAAAGGCCACATGCTTGGAATTATTGATAATTAAATGTTCTGTAGCTGCAAGCCCGCCCTGAAAATCGTCTGTTGTAACTTTAGCAGTCTCTATTTCATGGCAAATTCTATCAAAAAAAACAATGGGTATATTGTGTTTTGTTAACTCATGAAGATGATCGAATTTTTTAGTTGCTAAAGAAAGAGACATGATGAGGCCTCCAACCCTTCCTCCCTGCAAGTGTTTTATGATATTTACTTCTTTGGTATAATCTTCGTGGGTTAAATAGATCAACACATGATAATCTCTTTCTTGTGCAATTGATTCTATACCATTGATAGCCAAAGAAAAAAAGTTATTGGCAATTTCCGGTATCACTACTGCAATGGTTTTGCTTTTTTGTTTTCTTAAACTACTGGCATGCGGATTTGGTTGGTAATTCAATTTTTTGGCTAATGCGGCCACTTTTTTTTTCGTATGTTCTCCTATTTCATGGCTGTCTCTCAATGCTTTAGAAACAGTTGAAATAGATAATTTCAATTGTTGGGCAAGCATTTTTAGATTGGGCGTTTCCATACAATTCATTCAATGAGCAGTGAAACTAACATTTTGCAACGAAAAAAAGGGGGTTTTTACGAAAATAGACTACAACGTTTTCGTAAATAAATATCTTGAATTAATTACCTAATTAAACAAATTGCTTCAATTTACTGTCTGGAATTATTTTAATTCTTAAACTAAACGATTGCTATGTTATTCAGAAAATCCCTTTTTCTGCTTTTTTTATGTTTGCTCGGTATTTCCGGCATTGCACAGTCCAGAAAAATTACAGGTAAAATTGTGTCTTCGGACGGAACCGTACTGAGTGGCGCTACAATTACTGTAAAAGGACAACAAAAAACGCAGTTAAGTAATGAAGCCGGAGTATTTAGTATTGATGCTCCATCAGCTACCAACGCCAAATTAGTGGTGAGTTATATTGGTTATGTAAATGCCGAAGTAACCATTACGAGTCAATCAGATTATACGATTGTGCTTCAAAAAGATGACAATAGTTTATCAGATGTGATCGTAGTTGGTTATGGTACACAGAAGAAACGTGATGTTACTGGTGCGGTAGCTTCTTTACCCAAAGAACGACTCACGCAATTACCCAATACCAATATTGCTCAAGCACTTCAAGGTGCTGTTCCTGGTATTCAAATCAATACCAATGCAGGAGGAGCAGAGGGCAATGATGTTTCGATTGTAATTCGCGGACGAAAATCAATCAGTGCAGCTAACGGACCATTAATTGTTTGGGATGGAATTCCATATGATGGAGGTATTTCTGAACTAAATCCAAATGATGTAGAGTCTATAGAAGTTTTAAAAGATGCATCGGCAGCTGCGATATATGGAGCCAGAGGATCTAATGGTGTAATTATTGTTACCAGTAAGCAAGGTAAAAAGGGCAAGCTCAATATTACTTATGATGGATTTTATGGTACACAAACCATTACCAATAAACCAGCATTACTAACAGGTGCTGAGTTTTATGATTTTAAGAAGAATCGATTAAATGCCCCGAACGTTATTTCTCCTGCTGAGCAGGCTGTTTATGATGCTGGTAAATTTGTAGATTGGTATAGTTTGGCTACTCAAACAGGAACAAGGTCGCAACAATCTATTTCTGTAGCAGGAGGTTCCGATAAAGTTTCTTTTTATCTAGGAGGTACTTTTTTGGATGTGAAAGGTGTTGCTGTTAATGATCAGTTTAAAAGATATTCTTTAAGACCTAATTTGGATATCAGAGTTACTCCTTGGTTAACAATAGCTTCTAGTACACAGTTTTCTTTGCAAAATAGAGATGGATTACCTGTTGAATTTCAGGATTCTAGAAATACTGGAGGGGGAGCTAATTTTTTCAATCCATTAACCACACCTTACAATGCGGATGGATCCATTGCTCTTTATGCATTTGCTGATTATTCACCAGTACGAAACCCTTTATCTTCTTTATTGGTTAACAATAGCGATAATTCTTACAGAATCTTTACAACCAATAGTGTAAAAATTGATTTGCCATTTGTAAAAGGGCTTTCGTATAAATTAAATACTGGTATAGAATATGAGAACACAGTTCGTAAAACATATTCTGGAAGAAATGTTGCAGCAGGATTTGAAACAAATGGTTTGGCTTCTAATTATTCAGCACTTACCAAAAATTTTACGGTAGAAAATATCTTGAATTATTCAAGAGAATTTGGGAGACATGCTATTAATGCAACTGCTTTATACAGTAGTCAGAGCAATGAATTTGATAGAGATCAATTGGATGGGCAAGGTTTTCCCAATGACGTGTTAACCAATTATCAAATGGCTTCTGCTACTTTACTAACACCCTCTGCTGTTTATTTTAAGCAGAATTTATTGTCTCAAATGGCTAGGCTTAACTATGGTTTTGATGGAAAGTATTTACTTACCCTAACTGCTAGAAGAGATGGATTCTCTGGTTTTGGGGCAACAAAAAAATATGGAGTTTTCCCTTCTGCTGCAGTAGCCTGGAACATGCATAAAGAATCTTTTCTTAGAGATGTTTCTTTTGTTGACAATCTTAAGCTAAGGGTTTCTTATGGCTTAAACGGTAACCAAGCAGTTTCTTCTTATAGTTCTTTGGCAAAATTATCTAGCTTCCCATATGTATCAGGATCAACGGTTTTACCTGGATATGTTCCTAGTAGTTTAGCCAATGAACAATTGGGTTGGGAATCAACAAAAACGTTTTCTCTTGGATTGGATTTTGGTTTCTTAAAAAATAGAATCCAAGGATCATTGGATTACTATTCTTCTAATACATCAGATCTGTTATTGAATAGAGCCATTCCTTCAGTACAAGGATTTACAAGAATTTTACAAAATCTAGGAAAAACGGCTAACTCTGGTATTGAGCTTGGTCTTACAACCATCAATATTCAGAAAAAGAATTTTACATGGTCAACCAATTTAAATTTATCTTCTAATATCAATAAAATTGTTGACCTCTATGGAGATGGCAAAGACGATGTGGCCAATAGTTGGTTCATTGGTCAACCCATCAATGTAATTTTCGGATTGCAAAATGGTGGAGTTTTTAAATCTCAAAAAGAAGTAGACGAGTCTGTTCAAAAAACAGCTAAGCCAGGATGGGTGAGGGTAGCCAATATCAATGGTGATACTTTAATTAACGCCAACGACAGAACCATTATTGGGAGAGAAGATCCTAATTTTATTTGGGGTATGACCAATACATTTAAGTACAAGCGTTTTTCATTGATGATTTTTGTGCATGGTGTTTCTGGTGTTACTAGAAGAAATCCTTTTGAAGACGATAATGTGTTTACAGACACTAGAAGAAATACAGTTCGTTTAGATAGATGGTCGCCAACAAATCCAAACGGAAATCATTTTGCAAATGATGCGAATGCCAATTCTTTTGGAGTGAATTTTTATGAGAACGCATCTTTTATGCGATTGAAAGATATTTCACTTGCTTACGAAGTTCCTGCAGATGCATTAAAGAAATTAAAAATTAATTCTTGTAAAGTATATGTTTCAGGAAGAAACTTGGCTACAATTACCAAATTCAGGGCATTGGATCCAGAGTTAACCAATCAATATGGTCTGCCGTTGCAAAAAGAAATTGTATTTGGTTTAACAATCACTTTATAAAGCACTTGTAAAAAATAATTGTATGAACAAAAAAGTTAAAATATTCAGCTTCTTCATTTTACTTATTACTGCATTCTCATGTAATAAGTCTTTTTTAGAAGAAAATCCATTGGCTTTAATTGCTCCTGATAATTTATATGTAAATAAAGCAGGATTTGAATCAGGGCTATATGGATTGTATAGTCAATGGAGAGAGGAAAGAAAAGGAATCAATGGGGCGTCTAATGATATGGCTATTACTGCTGCCATGATTGGTGTTGATAATGCGTATAGCTTAAGGCCTGCTGGTAATGCACCGGAACAAGTGTTTAACGATTTTGGTGTTCGATTAAATCCTATTGATGGTTATGTTCGTAGAGTATGGGACTGGCTATATAGAGTAGTAAATGGCGCTAACACCATTATTGACCGTGCGGAAAATCCAGCCATCAATTGGACTGATAGGGATAAAAAACAAATAGTGGGTGAAGCAAGATTAATTAGGGCTTGGGCTTACAGACATTTGACTTTTTTATACGGTGATGTTCCTTTAAATTTATCCGAATCCAAAGGAAGTTCTATCAGAACAGATTGGGATAGAACTCCAATAGCAGAAGTTAGAAAGCAAATGGAGGCAGATTTATTGTATGCAGAAGCCAATATGAGCGATTTGCCACTGGTGGAAGGTAGAGCAAGCAAAGTAGTTGCCCAACACTATTTGGCTGAATTGTATTTAACAATTGGTGATTTTGTAAAGGCAAGAGAAAAAGCATTGGCAGTTACTCAAAACACCAATTACAGCTTAATCACTGCAAGATATGGAACACAAGCAGCTTTGCCGGGTACTCCATTTACTGATATGTTTTTGGATAGAAATTCTAACAGAAGCCAAGGTAATAGAGAAGCACTTTGGGTAATGCAAAATGAATATTTATCAATTGGAGGCGATGCTAATATTATGCGCAGATGGTGGGTAAATCGTTACAACGATATTCGTGTTGGTAGTCCATCAAGAAACCCACTTACTTTTTCTCAAGAATATGGAGGAAGAGGTTTAGGAAGGTTTGCTGTTACTAAATTTGCCTTGAGTTTGTATGGCCCAACAGATCATCGCGGTGGAGCATTTTCTTATCGTTTTTTCTACTTGATGAACAATGCAGCATCATTGCCATCAAATGCTAATATTAATACAGCAGCAACATGCACTACTCCTGGATATACCTCAGGTCCTTCAGGAGGAAGACTTGGGGTTGATACAATTCGATTAAGTATCAACTGCGATGAACCTGCACCAAATGCCACTGCAGCGCCTAACTGGCCAAGTATTCGCAAATGGGATTGGGCGCCAGCTGATACAGCTGATGTGCAAAATTCATCCAATTTTAATGATCAGATTTATTTAAGGTTAGCTGATACATATTTATTATTGGCTGAAGCGCAATTCCGATTGAATGACTTAGCAGGTGCAGCTGCAACCATTAATATTATTCGTACAAGGGCAAATGCAACTCCAATTACGGCTGCTCAGGTAACATTGAATTTTATTTTAGATGAAAGGTCAAGAGAATTGATTTCTGAAGAGCATAGAAGATATACATTGTTAAGAACACGTACTTGGTTTACAAGAACGCAAGCCGGTAATAGGTATGCTAGTTCAAGAATTGCACTTCGGGATTCTTTATTACCCATTCCGCAGAGTGTTATTGATGCTAACCTTACAAAGAAAATGCCTCAAAACGCTGGGTATTAATTTTTTAATTTAGACGAATCAAGCAATGAAGGATGGGGTGGCGTTGCTACCCCATCCTTTTTATAATTGAATACTAAAGATCAATAGTATGAAAAATGCATCCCTTCTTTTTTGTTGTTTAATTTTTTGCGGATCGATTGTAAAAGCTCAAAAATTAATTTTTAAAGATTCTA
>CANGTR010000028.1 GCA_947456855.1 Sphingobacteriia bacterium
TACTTCTCCCAACGGATCAATCAACATGCTATCTCCACTATGTTCTATATCGTTACCATCGTTTCCAACTCTATTTACTCCAATAACATAGCATTGGTTTTCGATGGCTCTTGCTATTAATAATGATTTCCAGGCATGGCTTCTCCTAGCAGGCCAATTGGCCACATACAATAACACATCATATTCGGGTTCTTCTCCAGATGCTTGTCGGGCCCAAACAGGAAAACGCAAATCATAACAAACCTGTGTGTTAATTTTCCATCCATTAACACTGGTGATTAATCGCTTGGTGCCTGCGGTATAAAATTGATCTTCGCCAGCAAATGCAAAACGATGTCTTTTATCATAAGCGCCTATAACACCATTGGGTAACACCCATAATAATCGATTGTAATAATGATTGTTTTCTTGGATGATTACGCTTCCTGTTAAAATGATTTTTTTTGCTGCAGCAATTTGCTTCATCCATTGAACCGTTGTTCCATCCATTTTTTCAGCCAATTCTGCTGGCTTCATACTAAAGCCTGTTGAAAACATTTCTGGCAAAACCACCAAATGAGGTTGTTCTTTAATGGCCAGGATTTTTTCTTGGAACATAGCCAAATTTGCCTGCTTGTTTTCCCAGTGTAAATTGGATTGAATCAATGATACTTTTAAATTATTCATAATGGCAAATTAATGAATTCGGTAAGCAATTTGAAATGAACCAAATCTATGCGATTTGATTTGAGCAGCTGTTTCTTTGGATTGATAAATATATTCAATTCTTCCAGTAAACCTACCTGATGCATAACAAACACCAAGGGTTTGTTGATACATGAATGATGAAGGGGTTTGTGTTACTTCTCTTGCTCCATTATTAAAAATACCGCCCTGTAATGTTGCATTGTATGCTTGGGCAATTATTTGTGGATAGAAATAACCAAAGAACTCATGCTTTCGTTTTGACTTTTCATTAGAACTACCCAATCTTGCATTCCATAATGCAGATTGACTGTTTTTTTCAAATGCTCCCCATACCATCATTGCCCCCCATTTAGCATTGGTAAAAGTTGTTCCTAGATTCACTTGAAATACAGATAGTATTTTAAATTCATTGTTGCCCATAAAACCAGATGCATAAGTAGCTCCAATATCTACTCCCAAAGCATTTTCAATCTGGTATTTCCATCCTGTAAATTTTGCAAAACCCAACCAACTATGATACGTATTTTGTAAGCCCTCTCCCCAAGAGGATCGGCCCACTAAACCCAATGCCCCATTGAGCTGTAGCACCCTTTCTTTTTTTAAGAACTGTGTTTGTGCATAATTTAAATACAAATAACCACAATAGGGGCGGTCTATATCTGCGGATGTTTTTGTTTCTCTGATCGAGGGTGTGAACGTTTTTTGTCCTAACTCCAATGATTGAATTTTCTTTTTCTCTTTTTGATTTTTCATGAACGCATAATTCAATATAAAGCCATTGGTATAATAGGAGTCGTTTAAATTAAACAGGTATGCATCGTTTTCTGTTTTGAATGAAAATTCCTTGGTATAATTTGGAATTTTATTTTGTGTATTACCAATAAAAGACAACAAAAGCAATAAGGTGGTACTATTGAATTTATTCATTTGTTTTTTACCGATTCAGTTCTTAGATTTTTGATGATCTCTTGTATCAAAGCAGGCTCATATCCTTTTTGCATCATATACGACATTGCTTTAGTTTCGCGATTAATATATTGTTCGTGCTTCAATAAAATCCATTTTGCTTTTATGAGCTTTGTGGCCGTTTTTTCGTATTCATCTCGATCAATTTCTTTTAGCCCTTTCTTTATAGTGTATTCGCTTAGTTTTTTTTGACGTAGTGCATAAACGATTTTATTGATTCCCCATTTTTTCTGCCTGAAATATCCTCCTACAAAAAGCTTGGCGTATCGCTCTTCGTTTAAATAATCTTCTTCTATTAATTGCGAAATTAATTGTTCTACCAACGCTTTTCTCAGTCCGAGCTTATAGGCTTTTTCTTTCACTTCTGAATGGCATCGTTCTTGATAACCACAATAGTGCTTCAATTTCATAAAGGCCTGTTCCGGCGTTGGTGTAAATTTGGGCTTAAACAAGTATTTTTTTGTTAAAGTAGGTATATTTTCTAGTAGGTCAAAAATAAGTTCACTCAAACCGCTTTTAACTTTTGCCCTCGAAATCCTATAGCTGCTTCGAAACACATTGGTTGTTTAATTGTCGGGGACTTGCTAATACAGGCCAAATCCACATCTAAACCATAGTTGTATACATTTAAAAAAATGGTGCTGTTTTGGTAACAGAATCTTACAATTTTACTGTAGGTTTGTTGAGTATAAAACGCCTTTATGAAATTTATCGTTTCCTCTTCGTCTTTATTAAAACACTTACAGCAAATTAGCGGTGTTATTAATGCCAATACAGTTTTACCTATTCTCGAAGATTTTTTGTTTGAGATTCAAGATAAAAAGCTAAGTGTAGTGGCTACTGACCTCGAAACCGTTATGCGGGTTCAGATGGATGTAGAAAGCAAGGCCAATGGAAAAGTATGTATTCCTGCAAAAATTTTGTTGGATTCACTCAAAAACATTGCCGATCAGCCACTTACTTTCACAATCGACAAAAATTTTGCTATTGAAATTACCAGCGATAATGGTAAATACAAAGTGATGGGCGAAAACCCCGACAATTTTCCAAAAGAACCATCTTCGGACGATACTACCGGTTTTAAAATGACCAGCACTGCTTTATTAACTGGTATCAACAAAACTTTGTTTGCGGTAAGTGGCGATGATTTGCGTCCTGCAATGACGGGTGTGTTTTTTGAGTTAACCAAAGACAGTGTTCAGTTGGTAGCTACCGATGCACACCGTTTGGTTCGTTATAAGCGTACCGATACACATGCTACTAAAACAGATTCCTTCATCGTTCCCAAAAAGCCGTTGAACTTATTAAAAAATGCTTTGCCAGATAACGAAGATGAATTAAGCATCAGTTATAATAGCAATCATTTATTTGTTCAGCATGGTTCTACTCACATGATCTGTAGATTGATTGATGCAAGATTCCCTGATTATAAAGTGGTAATTCCTGCAGACAATCCTTACAAATTGGTAGTTAACAAAGCTGATTTTCAAAATGCATTGCGTCGCATTAATGTATTCTCTAATAAAAGCACCAATCAGGTTGCATTGAATATTACTGGAAGTGAATTACAAATGGCTGCTCAAGATGTAGATTTTAGTTTCGAAGGTAATGAGCGCATGAATTGTGAATACGATGGAGAAGATTTGCAAATTGCATTCAATGCACGCTTCTTAATTGAAATGCTCAACGCCGCAGACACCGATGATGTTAAAATGGAATTATCTACTGCAACCAAAGCTGGTTTGATTAAACCTACCGAACAAGCAGAAGGTGAGGATTTATTAATGTTGGTTATGCCATTGATGTTGAATAATTAAGCAATATGATCGATTCGATTGTAGCCTATTTTTCTCATATACCGAGTTTACACCGAGCCCTAATTTTAGCAGGTGGAATCACTTTTTTTTGGATCATTGAAGGGGCTGCTCCATTGTTTGGCTTTAAATACAACAAATGGAAGCATGCATCCATCAATATTTTTTTTACCATCACTACCATTGTGATCAATTTTGCTTTCGCTTTAGTAATGGTAAAAACCAGTGATTGGGCTATCCAAAATCATTTCGGCATTTTACAATTGATTGAGTTGCCTACCTGGGTAACATTGATTGGTGGTTTGTTATTGCTCGATTTGGTAGGGGCTTATTTTATTCATTTTGTAGAACATAAAGTAAAATGGATGTGGAAGTTTCATATGGTACACCATGCCGATACACATGTAGATACTACCACTGCCAACAGACATCATCCAGGTGAATCTGTTTTCCGTGCAGTGTTTACAATAATTGGTGTGGCTCTATGTGGTGCGCCAATGTGGACTGTGATGTTGTATCAAAGTATGAGCGCGGTGCTTTCTCAATTCAATCATGCCAATTTACGTTTACCACTTGCTATTGACAATGCATTGAGTTGGATCATTGTTTCTCCTAATATGCACAAAGTACATCACCACTACCAACAGCCTCAAACAGATAGCAATTATGGAAATATTTTTTCTATCTGGGACCGATTGTTTGGAACCTTTAATTATACTCCAATAGAACAGGTTCGCTATGGATTGGATGTGCTGGATGATACCACTGATGAAAAATTAGCGTATCAATTAAAAATTCCATTCGACGGATCAATTAAAACCAATTATTAAATTCTTGTATGGGCGTTTTTGAATGGCTAATGGAAGGCAGAAACCCAGCTCCAATAGGCAAAATAAATACCGGTATAAGTCAAGAAAAAATGGAGGGTTTTCCTAATTGGGTAAAGCTCTTGGTATTAATCGGGGGCCTGGGTTTATGGTCAATTTTGTTTTATTTTTTATTCATCAATTTTAGTCTAGAAAATTTTTTACTCAGTCTTTTATTTGTTGCTGTTTATTTGTGCATTGCTTTTTTTGTTTCTCCAAAACCGAATATGAAAAATATTGGATGGTTTGGAGGAATTATTGACCATCCATTTAGATGGAGTGATGATGTAAATAGAATGATTCTATTTCTAGAGCTTTTCTTGTTTCCCGGAAAATGGTTAATTCTTTGTTTTCGGATTGTCTTTTTTTGGTTCAAAAAGAAATAAAACTGTCGCATCTTTGCACAAATCATTATTATGAAGATCATTGCCATGATACCTGCCAGATATGCGGCCACTCGTTTTCCTGCCAAGCTCATGCAAATGCTTGGGAGCAAAACAGTAATCAGGCATACTTATGACAACACCATGGCTACTGGTTTATTCGATGAGGTGGTAGTGGTAACTGATAGTGAAATTATTTTCAATGAAATAGTGAATCATGGAGGCAAAGCCATCATGAGTAAAAAAAATCATGAAAGCGGTAGCGATAGAATTGCAGAAGCCGCTGCTGATTTGGAAGTGGATATTATTGTAAATGTTCAAGGCGATGAACCCTTTGTTCAAAAAAATCCTTTAGAAAAATTACTTGCAACATTCAGCAACCCAACTGTTCAAGTTGCATCTTTAATGCAGGAACTGAAAGACGAAGCGTTGATCAATGATCCCAATTATGTAAAAGTTGCTGTTGACCGCAATATGAATTCCTTGTTTTTTTCTCGCAGCGCAATTCCTTATCCGCGCAACAAGGAAATCAACATTCCTTATTACGAACATATTGGAGTGTATGCGTTTCGTAAAAAAGCATTGCTCGATTTTACGGCCTGGCCAATGACGCCATTAGAAGCTGCTGAAAAAATTGAATGTCTTCGTTATTTAGAATACGGCATTCCATTAAAAATGGTACTCACTCAATACATGGGTGTAGAGATTGATACACCTGAAGATTTAATCAAAGCGGAAAAATTGTTATAGCGTTTCGCCTTATAAATTATTGGTACTTTACTTGCCGACCTTATAATTTGTCGAATAGGGCCCTAAGCTTTTCGCGCGTCATTATTTTTTCCCAATCTTTTCCCAAAGCGTTCTCCCATAAAGGTTTCATGCCCATCGATACATTGATCATTTTTTCAAAATCTTCTTCACCGAGCCCCTTACAAATGCCCTTAGGAATTTCGATTTTATTTTTCTCCACCATGTATTTAAACTCTTTCACTCCTGCAGGATAATATTCTTCTAAATGGTTCATTACAATACAATTGCCTATGCCATGTTTGGTGCCCAATAAATAACTCAAACCATAGCTTACTGCATGCGCCACGCCCACTTGAGAATAAGCAATACTCATTCCGCCTGCATAAGAAGCCATCATCAATTGATCGTCGCACTCATCGTCCCAAACATTTTTTTCTACAAATACTTTTTGACACAATTGCAAGGCCTTCTCTCCGTAGCTCTTACTGAACTCATTTAAATAAGTTCCTTCTAAACTTTCTATACAATGTATATAACAATCCATGCCTGTATAGAATCGTTGATTGGCTGGTGCGTCTTTGGTTAATTCTGGATCCAACACAATTTGATCGAAAGGAGTAAAATCTGAATTCATTCCGAGCTTACGCGTTGGTCCGGTAAGTACCGTTGTTCTACTTACTTCTGCACCCGTTCCACTCAGTGTAGGAATACCTACTTTATACACTCCTGGCTCTTGTACCAAATCCCATCCTTGATAATCTGCAGATGAGCCCGGGTTGGTCATCATCAATGAAACCGCTTTTGCTAAATCCATGGTGGAGCCACCGCCTATACCAATAATTCCACTCACTGAACCAAATTCTTCTTTCAACAATTTGGCCAATGCATCTACCTGTGTGGTTTTAGGTTCGTAGGTTACTTCTGCCATAATCACTTTGTCTTTCCCACGAAGTGGAATTCTGTTCAACAAAGGTTTTCCTTCAAAAAAATGATCTACTAAAAATATCATTGGGGCATCTCCCTTACGTTGAGGTGCTAAAATTTCATCTAATTGATTAAAGCTTGCGCGACCAAACACCACGTAGCTTACCATTTTAAAATTTCTAAAACTCATACTACTATTTTTATAAATACAAAGATGCGGTTTATTTCCAAATAGATTTCATTGGGTTGATCATCCAATTTCTTTTTGTAGAGAAATAAAAAACGGGGGTGATGGGTATTGGTGAATGTAGTGAATAATATTGCTCTATCTCATCAATTCCAATTCTTTCTGTAAACGAAACATTTCGTCCCTTAGTCTGGCAGCTTCAATAAAATCTAAATCTCTTGCTGCTTTCTCCATTTCCTTTTTGGTTCTTTTAATGGCGGTTTCAACCTGTGGTATGGTAGTATAAACGAGTTGTTCTTCGGAAGTTTTTACATCAACCAACTGCTGATCTTGTTGCATAGCATAGGGGTTAGACGGATCGTATCCCTTTATATCCAAAACCGAAGTTTGTGCAAATACCTGCTCCTTGCTTTTGATGATTGTTGTTGGGGTAATATGGTGTTCTATATTATAAGCAATTTGTTTTTCTCTTCGGCGGCTGGTTTCATCGATGGTGCGCTGCATACTCTCCGTCATTTTATCGGCATAAAAAATAACCAATCCGTTTACATTACGGGCAGCCCTTCCAGCCGTTTGGGTTAATGATCTTTCGTTTCTTAAAAATCCTTCTTTATCGGCATCCAAAATGGCCACCAAAGAAACTTCCGGAAGATCCAACCCTTCCCTCAATAAATTCACGCCAACCAATACATCGATCACGCCCAATCTCAAATCGCGCAAGATTTCTACACGCTCTAATGTGTCTACATCACTGTGTATGTATTTAGATTTGATATTGATTCTGCCCAAATACTTGTCCATCTCTTCTGCCATGCGCTTGGTTAATGTAGTTACCAAAACGCGATCGCCTTTTTTAACCCTTTCGTCTATAGCGTCTAATAAATCATCAATTTGATTTACACTGGGTCTTATTTCTATAGGTGGGTCCAACAGTCCTGTTGGGCGAACAATTTGTTCTACTACTACGCCGCCTGTTTTTTCCAATTCATATTCTCCTGGGGTTGCGCTTACAAATATGGTTTGACCTGTTAAACTTTCAAATTCATTAAAGTTGAGTGGACGATTGTCCATGGCACTGGGTAGCCTAAATCCATAATCCACCAATACCAGTTTTCTACTTCTGTCGCCTCCATACATACCAGCAATTTGCGGAATGGTTTGATGGCTTTCATCTATCACACATAAAAAGTCTTTCGGAAAATAATCAAGCAAACAAAATGGTCGGGTGCCTGGTTTTCTTCTATCAAAAAATCGAGAATAATTTTCAATACCATTGCAATAGCCCAGTTCCCTGATCATTTCTAAATCGTATTCTACTCTTTCTTTTAAACGAGATGCTTCTATGAATTTTCCTGATGCTTTAAAGTATTCTACTTGCTGCATCATTTCGTCTTGAATTTCATGCATCACTTCTACAATCATGTCTTTGGGAGCTAAGTATAAATTAGCAGGAAAGATAGCAGCAGTTTCCATTAAGCCAATACGCTTGCTGGTAGCCGTTTCAATACTTTCAATTTCTTCAATTTCATCTCCAAAAAAACTAATGCGATAACCAAAGTCTACATAAGGCAGATTAATATCCACCGTATCTCCTTTTACCCTAAACGTGCCTCTGTTAAAATCACCTTGCGAACGATTGTATAACGAGTTGACCAATGCGTGCAAAAATGCTTGCCTAGAAAGCGTTTGTCCTTTTTGAATACGAATAATTCCATTTTCGTATTCGGTAGGATTACCCATGCCATAAATACAACTCACACTGGCAACAACAATAATATCTCTTCTTCCGCTCAGTAATTGTGATGTGGCTTGTAAACGAAGCTTGTCTAACTCTTCGTTGATGCTTAAATCTTTTTCTATATATACACCACTCACGGGCATATAGGCTTCTGGTTGATAATAATCGTAATAGCTTACAAAATAGCCTACCGCATTTTCAGGAAAGAATTGTTTGAACTCTCCATACAATTGCGCCACCAATGTTTTGTTATGGGTTAATACCAGTGTGGGGCGTTGTACTTGTTGAATTAGATTGGCTATGGTAAAGGTTTTTCCGCTTCCCGTTACACCCAATAATGTTTGGTATTGCTCTCCTTCATTTACTCCGTCTACTAAATCCTGAATGGCTTTTGGTTGGTCGCCTGCAGGCTGATAAGAAGTAACTAATTTAAAGGGCATAGAACAAAATTACTTCCTTTTTATAGAGAAGATAGTAACGGGTGGATCAAAATATTGATTTCTTTCTTTTTGCTCGTGTATTTTTCGAATGATGTTCATTCCATTGATAACTTTTCCGAATGCAGAATAGCCTTGTTTATCTGGCACATTCTCTCCGCCAAAATCCAAGCCCGGTTCGTCATCCATGCAAATAAAAAACTCTGTTCCGGCGGTTCCTGGTTCTGCCCTTGCAATGGAAATAACGCCTGTTTGGTGTTTGATGCCCGTTTGTTTAGTAGACTCGTGCGGAATTCCCTTTATGCGAGAAGCCAATGCATAATTGGATTTCCAAATTCCTCCTTGAATCAATAAAGATTTAGGTGCATTGGAGGGTTGATTATACATATGCAATACCCTATAAAAATTGGCTTTTGTATACCAGCCCGAATCTATGTATTGTAAAAATGCTTTTGTAGTAATGGGGGCTTTGTCTTGGTACAACAAGAGCTCTACATCACCATAAGCGGTTTCGATAATTACACGAGGATTGCCTGTGGTTTTTTTTTTACAAGCATTCAATAAAAAAAGAGAAATAAAATATACAAAAACTATGCGCATGTATGGTAATAATTATGGAATAATTTCTAGCAAGAAAAACTGTGTTTTTTCTAGTGGACTAAAGTTATTGTCTACCACTAAAATAATGGATTGATGACCATTGGGTAATATGGGACCCAAGGTAATTCCTTCTACATTGTCAATAAAATTGGGCATATCATCCATATTCAACAATAATTTTTTTGTTATGGGTACAAAAGATGTATCTACAGCCAGGGCTGAAATATCTTTCACGTTACTTGCTCCTCTTGCGTCTGCTAAAAATAACTTTACGGTACATTTTTGTCTGCCGGTTGAATACGCTCTTTCAATTACAATAAATTTAAAATTACCAATATTGAGTATTTCTGAGATGCCGTTTACTTTAAACGCATTGAGCGGATTGGCGGGATAATCGATTGTTTCGGGTTTGTATGCATACTGTTCGGTATTTTGTTTGGTTGCTACATTAAAACCAAAAAATCTCAACCAGGTATTTTGAGGAAAGGTTTCAACCCGAGGGCCATCCTCATGTAGGGGCTCTTCAATGCTTACAAATAGTTTTTTATACAGCTCGCTAAAACTCATTCCTTCAATTACTCCATTGGTTCTTGGTCCTTTTGCGTTGGCGCTCATCCATAAATTTGGGGGTAGCGAAAATGTATCAATCCATTTTCCGGTTTTGTCCATGATATTGATAGATGGATTTACCAACACAGTGTCTTTATCTGCTACACGTCTTTCTCCTTCGCTTGTCCAAACCAAACGTTTGTTTAACAGATCGTAACGGATCGACTCTGGGTCTGTTGTGTTTTTGGCTTCTTTATTATAGTTGGGAAATAACGCACCATTGGGTTGTTTAAGATTTTGTACGTCGATCCAAATTACGCTATCAATTTTACTGTCTTTTAATTTGATTTTAGCAGTATAAAATCGAGCAGGATTAATGTTAGATCGATCGTCGGAAATAAGGTAATATTCATCGGCTTCTTTATTATAATCTATGCCAGATAAGCCACCAATTGTGGTGTTTTTATATTCTAAGTTATAGGGCACTTCATAGATATCCAATACTTTTAGGCTACTGATTTTATCTACAATTCCTTCCTTCTTATAAGAGGTCTGTGCTGTTTTACAAGCCGAAAACACAAGTGTAATCAACAGCCAATAAAAAACGTTTCTAAACAACATCCGTATCAATTAATATATAATTATTTAAATCTTGGAGGGTGCATTTCGTCCCAAGCTGTTGCTTTTTGATATGCTTTTGCGGCCAACAATATACTTGCTTCATCATAAAGGTTTCCTAAGAAGCTTATACTAAATGGGGCATTTGTTCTTTTATCAAAACCAGTTGGTACACATACAACTGGCTGCCCAGTTAAATTGGTAATAGCAGATTGATTGCCACTTCCTCTTGTTGGGCAAATGAGTACATCTACTTGTTGCATCGCTTCGTTTACTTTTTGCATCAATAAATATCGAAGTCTATTTGCGTTTACATATTCTACCGCAGGCATTAAACGAGAAACCCTAAAACTATTGGGCCAATCAAAAACACCCTGTCTTGTCATTTCATCGTCTATATTATTACGCGTGAATTCATCAAATGCTGCTGCGGACTCTGCGCTAATTACTGCATCCATAATATTGGATTTGTAAACGGTATCTGGAAAAACAATTGGTATTAATTCAACGCCCATTTGTTTAAACGTTTCCAGCACCTTCCATTCACTTCTTGTGGTATCTCTTATTAAATCAAAATAATTTTTTGCATAGCCGATGCGTAATTTTTTTATGTCTGCAGATGGTTGATAATTAAATGGCTTAGAAATAGCAGAGGCATCCAAGCCATCTGTTCCGTGTATAAAACTAAAAACCACAGCGGCGTCTTCGGCAGATCTGCAAATTGGTCCAACCTTATCTAAACTCCAACTGAGTGCCATTGCGCCGGTTCTACTAATTCTTCCAAATGTGGGTCGCAAGCCTGTTGCACCACAGGTTGATGCAGGAGAAACTATGGAACCCCATGTTTCTGTACCAATTGCAAAGGGCACTAGTCCTGCAACGGTAGCCGATGCAGAACCCGCTGATGAACCCGAAGAACCGAATTGTAGGTTCCATGGATTTTTTGTTCTACCTCCATACCAATAATCGCCCATTGCCAAGGCACCTAAGGTAAACTTTGCTACCAACACGGCACCCGCTTCTCTAAGTCTTGTATATACATATGCGTCTTCTTCTATTATTTGATTTTTATAGGGTGAAGCTCCCCAGGTTGTTTTGGTTCCCTTTACCGAAAACAAGTCTTTTAAGCCATAAGGTATGCCATGTAAAAGACCTTTGTATTTTCCTGAAGCAATCGCTGCATCTGCTTCGGTAGCTTGTTGAATTGCTATATCCTCTGTAATTGAAATAACACATTGAAGACTGTCACCATATTTTTTGATACGTTCTATAAAAAATTTAGTGAGCTCAACTGAGCTGATTTTTTTTGATTTGATTAAGGATGCCAATTCTTCGATGGAATAATAAGCCAACTCGTTTAAATCTGTTGGGAGGTTTGTTTTTGGCAGATTCCATTTTATCTTTTCTTGTTTGGTGGGAAAAACCATTCCAGGCAATGCTGGATTTTGGGCCAAACTCATTTGCACACTATTGATTAATTTTTGGCGATGCATGGCCTTTAAAAGAAGTAGGTTTTCTTTAACGCCCTCATACATCGTATCTACTTCTTTATCGGTATATTGTAAATCCATTAGCCTTGAGGCAGCAGCAATATCTTTTTTAGTGATGGTGTCTTGGGCAACAATTGAAGTAACCATCAATAGGCTAAATGCTAAGCCGAATAGTTTCATTTTTATCAATTTTATATTCGTTGATTCTTTTAAATGAATTAGCAAAAACCCTTTCTGTCCTCTAGATTATTGCTTTCTCTATTTCGCCACCAACGCATAGATTAAATTACATAGCAACAAGGTAACAAAAATGCTAATTCGGTAAACCAAATATTATTAATTGCGCCATTTTGATGCAGCAATCGCTCCAATAAAATGCAGCATTACGCTGAATAGAATAATTAATAAAGAACCTGTTATTAAAAACAACAAGAAGTGAAGCACAAATAAATACAGCGGATAAAAAATAAAAAGGGTTCCAAAAAGTACCGAATCATAAAAAACAGTTCCGTTTGTTTTTTTCCGAACTGTACTACTTAAACACCAATACAAGGGATAGTGAATCCATTTACCAAACAACGCTAATATGGTTTGAGTTGAGCTGATTGGATCATTCTTCAAAACCGGAAGCCGAATCATGGCCTCTAGAATTGGGTAAAGCTGTTGGGTAAAATAGGTAAGGTTCTTGGCTTCTTCCATAAACGGAAAGAGGGTGTTTGCGGGAATTGATTGAGCCGCTTCTATTCTTACCGTTTTTCCAAATCTAAAAAAGGAGTCATATGTTATAGCTATGGGTAATATTTTTAATGGTATTGGGGTATTGGCATGAAGGGCTATTCTGGCTGCGCCCCTTTTAAAGGGTTGAAGTATATGACTGTTTTTACAAATGCCTTCGATAAAAATTAGCACTATACCCCCCGATTGTAAAATTCGCGTTGATTCAGCAAAAGCATACTCATTGAGGTGTAGGTTTTCTTTGCCCTCGCTCAACCTATAAATAGGAATCATGTTGAGCATTTTAAGGAAAAAGCGATGCTTTTTATGTTTAAAAGCATCTCCACGAGCTAAAAAATGAATTTTTTCGTTAAAAATGGATCCGATTATAATTGCATCTAAAAATGAATTGGGGTGATTGGCTACTACCAAAACAGGGCCCTTATCGGCAAAACGCAAACGATTGATTACCTCGATTTTCTTGCAGAAAATATACAAAGCAGCCCTAATCAATAATTTAAAAACCTTAAAAAGCAATAGTTTTTTATTTGGGGTAAGATAATAAGAAAGCTTAAAAAATCAATCAATTCATTCTATTTAGTTGATTTAATTGGTTGTTTCTTCTTTTTAATCAAGTGGTGGGATATAAAACAAAATCCCCGGCAAGTTTGCCGGGGCATCATTACTAACCCATCAAAAAAAACGATATTATTCGGCTTCCACTACTGCGGGAGCTTCAATTACTAGTTTGGCCCTGATTTTTGCTTCTATTTCGTTGGCTAAATCTGGATTGTCGTGTAAGAGCGTTTTTACAGAATCACGTCCTTGTCCTAATTTATTGGTTTCATAACTAAACCAGCTTCCGCTTTTTTGTACAATACCCAATTCTACGCCCATGTCTATAATTTCACCTACTTTACTTATTCCTTCTCCAAAAACCAAGTCAAACTCCGCTGCTCTAAAAGGTGGAGCTACTTTGTTTTTCACCACTTTTACTTTAACCCTGTTTCCTACAGCCGCATCACCGTCTTTGATTTGCGTCATTCTTCTGATGTCTAACCTTACAGAGGCGTAAAACTTTAATGCATTACCGCCTGTTGTAGTTTCAGGGTTACCAAACATCACACCAATTTTTTCTCTTAATTGGTTGATAAATATGCAGATGGTATTGGTTTTATTAATGGTTGCGGTAAGTTTTCTCAAAGCCTGGCTCATTAATCTGGCATGTAAGCCCATTTTACTGTCTCCCATTTCGCCCTCTAATTCGCTTTTAGGCACAAGTGCTGCAACCGAATCAATTACTACCACATCGATGGCGCCAGATAAAATCAATCTATCGGCAATTTCTAATGCTTGCTCGCCATAATCTGGTTGAGAGATCAATAAATTATCTACATCTACGCCCAGTTTTTTTGCATAAGCACTATCAAATGCATGTTCTGCATCTATAATGGCACACATGCCGCCTTTTTTCTGTGCCTCGGCTATCACATGAATGGCTATTGTTGTTTTACCCGAAGATTCAGGGCCGTATATTTCCACAATTCTTCCTTTAGGTAATCCTCCAACCCCTAAAGCTGTGTCTAATCCTATAGAACCAGTAGAAATCACCTCCATGGGAGCCGTGCTTTTCTCGTTCATCATCATAACACTTCCTTTTCCGTAATCTTTATCGATTTTATCGATGGTAAGCTTTAGTGCTTTTAATTTCTCTGAATTTTGGTTTTCTGCCTTGCTCATGTTGGTTGATTTAATGGTCAAATTTAATGGTGATGTAAAACTATGCGTTTTTTCTTATACACACTAATTTTTTTAGTATTTTTTTACTAATGCCTTTAGTTTTTTGTTGTTGTGCTAAAATAATACGCTACCATTTTGGGTGGTAGCGTACTTATACTAGATATTTAAGTTTTTAAACGGAATTTACCAGCCGATCCCGTAATCTTCCCCATTATTAGAAGAACCGCCCCATATTGATCCGTGTTTTCGGTCGAGGAATATAGCATTGATGGGCCCACTGGTGCGGTCTCCAAAACTCAGCTTATAGCCCATTTTTTTAAGCGCTTCCCTGGTTGCTTCCGGGGTTCTATTAGACAATAACAAATCTCCTGGTCTTGGGCGGCGGTCGGTGATTTTGGATCCTCCCAGCGATAACCATAATTGATTGGTATTGATATTAGCGGCTTCTGTTGCTTGTTGCACCGTCATACCAAAATCGTTCATATTTAAAAAGAACTGTAATAAATTTTGGTCTTGGGTATCGCCACCTTGCACCGCAAAAGACAAGTATGGCTTTCCTTCTTTTAATGCCATTGATGGCGTAAGTGTTACCCGTGGACGCTTGCCCGGTTCAACTACATTAAAGGGGCTTAGGCTAGCGTCTAATACAAAACTTTGCATGCGCTGGCTCATTCCAACCCCAGTATTTCCGGCAATACATGCGGGTAACCATCCCCCGCTGGGGGTAATAGAAACCACCCAACCATCTTTGTCTGCAGCTTCTACGCTGGTTGTTCCTCTCCATAAACGATCCATGTATTGTTCTTGTTCCAACATGGCGGTTGCTGTGCTATCGTGTGCGGGCACAAAATTTCTTTTGCTTAAGCTGTCGCTGTTTTGATTCCATTTTTTGATTTGCTCGGTGAAGGGGTTTGTTCTTCCTTCAAAGAGATAAGGATCACCGGGCCCAAAATCAGGAACATTTTTTTCTGGGTTGATTAGCTGCGCTCTTTGTTTGGCGTATTCCTTGCTTAGCAAGCCTTTCATGGGTTGTTGCCCTTTAGCAAAAGCAGGATCTCCATAATAAAAATCCCTGTCTGCAAAAGTTAAACTCATGGTTTGATACACCGTGTTGATGTATTGAGGAGAGTTGTAGCCCATCTTTTTTAAATCAAAATTTTCTAAGATGTTCAAAGACTGTAACAATGTTGGGCCTTGCGTCCATTGCGATAATTTATATACATCAACCCCTTTGTAATTAACCATCATTGGTTCTTCTTCCTTCACCTTCCAGTTGGCCAAGTCGGCTTTGGTAATTAACCCACCCTGCTCTTGACATCCTCTTACAAACTCTTCTGCAATATCACCTTTGTAAAAACGATCGTATGCCGCCTGAATAGCTTGCTTGCGCGTTTTTTTATTTTTGAGTGCCGCTTGTTCTGCTTCTACTAATTTGGTTAGTGTGTTCAACAAATCTTGTTGTACAAAAATTTCTCCAGCTTCTGGTGCTTCTCTTTTCTCTCCTTGGTGTGTGAGAAAAACTTTTTTACTATAAGGCCATTGTTTAATTCTGTCTTTGCCTCTTTCGATGCTATTGGCTGTTTGGGCTTCTATCGGATAACCTGCGGCCATTTGCATAGCTGGTGCCAATACTTGTTTTAAACTCATCGTGCCGTACTCCGATAGCATATGACAAATACCTCCAACAGTTCCTGGAGTGATGGCCGCCAGTGGGCCATATTCCGGGGGGAAATGATATCCCTTGCTTTTAAAAAAATCGGCTGTTGCGCCGGTTGGTGCAACACCGAGTGCGTTGATGCCAATTACTTTTCCTGTTTTTGGATTGTATATCAGCGCCTGTGTTTCTCCGCCCCAACTCAACACATCCCACATGGTACAGGTGGCTGCAAGCATTGCTACCGCTGCATCTACGGCATTGCCACCTTGTTGAAACACAATAGATCCTGCTGTTGCGGCCAATGGTTTACCCGTAATGGCCATCCAGTTTTTTCCATGCAATGGTGGTTTTTGGGTGGGCTGCGCATTTGCATTAGCGAGGACTAAAATAGTCATTGCAAATAAAAATGGTTTTCTCATGTGTTTGCTTTGATCGGTTTAATTAGGTGAAAAATTTTTTATAAATAATTCTTGTTTGGGCGGGGAAGTGGTTTTTATTCTTTGTTTTCGTTGCCCCTCAACACCCTTAAAAAATTACCTCCCAAAATTTTATTGATGTCTTTTTTTGAATATCCTTTTTCTAGAAGCGCCTTGGTAATTAATGGATAATCAGTAACATCTTCTAGCTCTCTGGGTGCAGAAGTAATGCCATCAAAATCAGATCCCATACCAACATGGTCTACACCGATTAGTTGAACAATATGATCGAGATGATCTAACAACGCGCTGAGTGGTGGCCGGTTGGCGTTTGCCTCATCTGCATATTTAGAGGTTAGTATGCTCATTGCATACTCTTGCTGCATGCCTGTTTTCTTTAAAGAGTCTAATTCTTTTGTGTGAGATAAAAAAAACTTCGCTTCTTTTTTCTTAAATGTACTATCTATAAATCCCGAATAAAAATTCAGTTGAATTACGCCGCCGTTTTTTCCAACAGCCTTAATTTGATCGTCTTTTAAATTTCTAAAAACGGGGCAGATAGCATAACAGTTACTATGGGAAACCAAAACGGGTTTTGTGGTGGTGTTGATGGCGTCCCAAAAAGTTTTTTCTCCTACATGAGACAAGTCTACCAACATGCCCAATTGATTCATGCGTTGCACAACCCGTTTGCCAAAATCATTTAATCCCAATTGTCTTGGTTCTTTTGCAATGAGCGCAGGCGTTGATTCATACATAGCAGATGTGGCCCAGCTAGTAGAATTATTCCAAGTGAGGGTCATATACCTTACGCCTCTTTCATATAGTTTATTGAGGTTGTCTAGATTATCTTCAATCATATGACCACCCTCTAAACCAAACATGGCGGCTATTTTTTTCTGTTTCGCAACAACCACCGATTGGGAAACATTTTTTACAATCGCAATTTTGTCGGGGTTTCTTTGTGCAACAGCATAGAGTGTATCTATCTCTCTATTGGCCCATTGATAGGGCGCGGTTTTATCTCCATCAGACCATACCGAAAACAATTGTATATCAACTCCTGCTTCTTTGAATCTTTTTAAATCGGAATGGGTTTTACCTTTTAGGTCTTGATCCATTTGAACATTCTTTTCTATTGATGCAGTAAGAATATCGTTATGCGAATCAACCATGATGGCCTTTTGATGAACCTTCTTATAATTTTGTGCGTTTAGGGTTGGGGTTATTAGCAACAATATTGCGAATAGTTTTTGCATAAATAAGCTTTGTGCTAAAGCTAATTAAATTGTACATTCGACAAACCACTTATTTTCAAAAATTATATTATGCCATCCTATAAATTAAACGTAAACGGTAAAGAGGCGTTGGTAGATCTGCCGGCAGATATGCCTTTGCTTTGGGCGCTCAGAGATGTGTTGGATTTAACAGGAACTAAATATGGTTGTGGTGTTGGGTCTTGTGGATCGTGCACCGTTTTGATAGATGGGATAGCAATAAAATCTTGTCAATACACCGCTGCTGCTGCTGTTGGAAAAAAAATAACCACCATTGAAGGCCTGAGTGAAGATGCTTCACATCCAATTCAACAAGCATGGATAGCATTAAATGTACCGCAATGTGGTTATTGTCAGGCGGGTCAAATAATGACCACTGCTGCATTATTAAAAACCAACCCCAATCCAACAGATGCACAAATTGATGCCGCCATGGAAGGTGTTGTTTGTAGGTGTGGAACTTATGCAAGAATTAGGAAAGCCATTCATAAAGCCGCTGAACTCAGCAAAAAATAAATCACTATGCGTAGAAGAGATTTTATTAAGCTTAATTCGTTTATATCTGGGGGGTGGGTAATGGCGCAGTTAATTCCAATCAATGGTTTTTCTGCTGAAGCTACGGATTGTTTTCAACCAAGTCCATTGATTAAACTGTGTTCCGACGGAAAAATTATTGTATATGTAATTAAACAAGAAATGGGGCAGGGGGTGCAAACCTCTTTGCCAATGATTATTGCAGAAGAGCTAGAAGCAGATTTAAAAGATATTTTGGTGGAGGCAATGCCTTTTGATTCGGAGAAGGGTGGGCAATATCAAACCGGCGGAAGTACCAGTGTAATGCGTCAATGGATGCCCTTGAGAAAAGCGGGTGCAGCAGCGAGAGAAATGTTGATTGCTGCTGCTGCAAAAGAATGGAATATTGGCGTGGAGAATTGTGTGGCGTCTAAAAGTAAAATCATCAACACAACCAACAACAAAGAAATTGCTTATAAAGATTTAATTAGTAGGGCTGCTGGATTACCGATACCAAAAGAACCTGAATTAAAAAACTATAAAGACTTTAAGGTAATTGGAAAGCCCGGACAAAAGAAAAACAATATCAAAGAAATTATTACCGGTAAAATGAAATATGGCATCGACTTTAAACTACCGGGCATGTTATATGCGGCCGTGGTTCGTTGCCCGGTGATTGGTGGTAAGGTAAAATCTTTTGATGCAGCAAGTGTTGGTTCGGTTGATGGGGTTGTTAAAATTTTTGAGTTGAAAGAAATGGGAGAAGGTGTTCAAAACAGAAGCGGAGTTGCTATTGTTGCCAATAACCGATGGAGTGTGTTTAAAGCACAACAAAGATTAAAAGTTGAATGGACCGTCAACGAGGAGGCCGCTAAAGTTAATAGCGCCAACTATGCCACTACTCAAAAAGAAAGGCTATTAAAAAATCCGGATATTATTTACAATGAAAGGGGTGATGTTGTAAAAGATCAAAACAGAAAAGATGCTTCTTGGGTGAGCGCCACTTATCAGTTGCCCTTCTATGCACATGCCACCATGGAGCCGGTGAATTGTATAGCTCAATTTAAAGATGGTAAATTTGAATTATGGGGTGGTTTTCAAAATCCGGGCAAGGCCGCTTCTGCAGGATCTGCTTTTTTTGGATTAAAAGCCAAAGATGTTTTTATTAATTTAATGCCGATGGGTGGTGGCTTTGGGAGAAGGTTGAGTGTAGATTATTGTTGTGAAGCGATGCAGGTTGCTAAAAATATTGATCAACCTGTTCAACTCTTGTTTTCTAGAGCAGATGATATAAAGTTTGATGTTTTTCGTCCGGCATCAACTCATTTATTGGCGGCAAAACTCGATGCCAATAAAATGCCTATTCAGTGGCAACATGATCATATCACTTCCCCGGTTGGAGATTCTATTTTGGGTAATAAAGGAAACCCGGGGTGGCTTTCTATTGAAGCGGGCGGAGGTGCATATGGTGATGTATATTATAATATAAAAGGTTTTAGAAGTACAGTAAGCAGGGTGGCGCCTCCTGTTGAATTGGGTTGGTGGAGAGCCGTAAATTTCACCTACAACAATGTGGTGATTGAAAGTTTTATTGATGAGCTAGCAAAAAAAGCAGGGAAGGATGGATTGACCTATCGTTTGGATTTATTAAAAAACTTGCAGCCTGTAAAAATAAAAGATGGTTCCTTGTATGATCCAAGAAGAATGGAGGCGGTATTAAAATTGGCTGCTGAAAAAATTGATTGGACAAAAAAACGTGCTTCGGGAAGAGGGCTTGGTATTGCTTGTTGTTTTTACAATCACGCAAAAGCATATACAGCACACGCATTTGAAGTAAGTGTAGATAAAACAAAAAAAATTACCATTCATCGTGCAATTGTTGCTACTGATGTGGGTACAATAATAGATCCGGATGGTTTTGCTAATCAAGTTGAAGGTGGTTTTGTATGGGGTTTAAGTGCTGTGATGAAAAGCGAAATAACCATAGAAAAGGGGGTTGTTCAACAAAGTAGTTTTTTTGATTTTGAAGTATCGAGAATGCCCGATGTTCCAAAACTAGAAATACATATCATCCAAAGCAATGAAGACCCTGGAGGGGCTGGAGAAACCAGTGTACCGTCGGTAATTCCGGGTATCATGAATGCGGTTGCGGCTGCAACTGGAGTTAGGGTGAGGGAATTACCACTTAAAAAAAGCGGTTATTATTTTTATTGATTTTTTATTGTTACTATAAACATATTTATCCCAATAATCCTGCGGCCCTGCTTATTTCCATCATTCGGTCCATTGGTTTTTTTGCTGCCAATCTTAATGATTCTTCCATGGTTAATTCTGGTAATTCGTATTTTAATGCCAGGTAAATTTTTTCTAGGGTATTTAATTTCATGTGCGGGCAATCGTTACAAGCACAATTATTGGTTGGGGGGGCAGGTATAAATGTTTTATTGGGCGAATTAATTTGCATTTGGTGTAAGATGCCTGTTTCTGTTGCAACTATATATTGATCTGCGGTATCTGTTGATGAATATTTTAAAATCTCTGTAGTGCTTCCTATAAAATCAGCAACATTCAACACCGCTTCTTCACATTCAGGATGTGCCAATACTTTTGCTTTAGGGTGTCTTATTTTTAATTTAACTATTTTTTCTAAGCTGAAAATTTCATGCACCATACATGCTCCGTTCCAAAGAAGCATATTTCTTCCGTATTTTTTATTTAAATAAGCACCTAAATTTTTATCTGGAGCAAAAATGATGGGTTGGTCTTTTGGAACAGATTCAATTATTTTTTCTGCATTACTACTGGTACAAATAATATCACTCAATGCTTTTATTTCGGCTGTACAATTGATATAAGAAATTACTAAATGATCTGGGTGTTTTTCTTTAAATGCTTTAAATAAAGGGGTTGGAGCGCTATCAGCCAAAGAACATCCAGCTTTTAAATCAGGAAGGATTACTTTTTTTGTTGGGTTTAAAATTTTGGCTGTTTCTGCCATAAAATGTACTCCGGCAAAAAGAATGATATCAGATTTTGCTTGTTCTGCTTTTTGCGCCAATCCAAGGCTATCTCCGATATAATCTGCAACATCCTGAATATCGGTTTCTTGGTAGTAGTGGGCGAGTAGTAAAACATTTTTTTCTTTTTTGAGTTTTTGTATCTCAGCAAAGAGATTGATTTGTGGATCAATTTCCAAATCTAAAAATCCTTTTTTGATCAACCCTTGTTTTGCAATGTTAATATCCACCGTAATAATATTTAATAATACATTTTAATAAAATCAACTACTACTATTACGGGTGTTAATATCGTGATAACTTAGATACACACAAATAGTATAGTTAATAAGCATTGGTTTATCCCCAGTAATCCACAAATATATTAACGGTTTCTTTCCTTTCTATATTTGATTTTTAGCGGCTTATTAACAATACTATTTTACATAATTAACAACCTTTATTTTTTTAAATCTACATGATATTCACTGTTAATTAACAGGGATAAGTTTGGGTTTATTTTACCCTACATAGAAAAACACATAACTACTCACCTAAGTTATTCGAGTTCTTTGCACTAAAAAATTCCCATAAAACCGATTTTTCCACTGTTTTTTAGGTTTAAACACATCTACATGTGAACATCTTTTTGAGGTTATTTTCCCTTATTTTTGCCTCCCTGCTATATAACAGGATAAACACTTATCAATTTTTTATTATGTCTGTAATTCAAACAATTCGCGACAGAGGAACTTGGATCATTTTTGTGATTATTGCATTGGCTTTAATAGCTTTTATTCTTCAAGATGGAGCCAATCGTGGTGGAACCGCTTTTTCTAACACCTCTGTAATAACCAAAGTAAATGGCACCGCCATACAAAGAGGTGATTTTGAAGAAAAATTAAAAATGGCGGAAACCATGTATGGTGCTCAAGGAGCAACACGTGAACAATTAATAGGGAACGTTTGGAACCAAGAAGTTGAATCTGTTGTTTTAGCGCAAGAATATGAAAAATTGGGATTAGTGGTTTCTGCAAAAGAATTAAACGATGTAATGTTTGGACAAAACTCACCATTGCGTCAAGAATTCACTGATCCTGCAACAGGCGAATTTAAAGTAGATGATGCAAAGCGTGCTTTTGCTCAAATCAAAAAAAGCAAGAATGCTGATCAAATCAAAATGATCAATGCTGGTTATATAGAACCCACTATTCAAAACACATTAAGAAATAAATACCAGAACATGTTGGTGCAATCTGTTTATGTTCCAAAATGGATGGTTGAAAAACAAGAGGCCGATAATAATGCTATAGCTAATATATCTTATGTATATTATCCCTATGTAGCTATCGCAGATAGTTTGGCAAAAGTGAGCGACGAAGAAATTAATGCGTATGTAAAAAAGCATTCTTCCGAATTTCAAAAAACAGAAGAAACGAGAACAATTAATTTTGTGAGCTTCAATGCAGGCCCTTCAGGAGCTGACTCTGCCAACACATTAAACCAAATCAACACACTAAAAAATGATTTTGCGGCTTCTACAGATGCCAAGGCTTACTTAGGTAAAGTGGGTACAGAAATGCCTTATTATGATAGTTATTTCAGCCGTAATAAAATGCAAATGGCAGAAAAAGATTCTATCATCAAAACCCCGGTGGGCGGTATTTACGGACCTTATTTAGATGGTAACAGTTATGTAATTGCAAAGATGATTGGAGTAAAGCAATGGCCAGACAGTGTTAGGGTTCGCCATATTTTAATTGGAACAATAGACCCAAGAAGCCAACAAATGATGCGTGCAGATTCAACCGCAAAAAACCTTGCAGATAGTATTGAAAATGCTGTAAAAGCAGGGGCCGACTTTAATTTATTGGTTGCTAAATATTCTGATGATCAAGGAAGTAGAGACAAGGGCGGTGTATATGATTATTTTCCACAAGGACAAATGGTTGGCGCCTTTAACGATTTTGCTTTTGATAAACCAGTTGGAACAAAAGGTGTTATTAAAACAGAATTCGGTTATCATTATATGGAAGTGTTGGGACAAAAAAATCCAAACCCGGCTTATAAGATTGCTTATTTAGCAAAGCCGGTTATTGCGAGCAACGAAACCGTGAGTGCCGCAAACACAGCCGCTTCTCAATTTGCTGCAAGTTCAAAAAACACAAAGCAGTTTGTGGACAATGCAACCAAACAAAATTTATCAATCATGACTGCTGCAGAAATCAAAGAAAACGATTTTACCATTAATAGCATAGGGTCTACACGTTCTTTGGTTCGTTGGGTATATGAGAAAAAAGCAGGAGATGTTTCTGAGCCTACAGAAATTGGAGACCGCTATATTGTTGCAATGATTGCAGCTGTTAATAAGGCTGGATTAATGAGCGCAGTAGAAGCAAGACCGTTGATTGAGGGTGTTGTAAGAAATGAGAAAAAAGCCAAACAAATTATTGAAACAAAAATGAAAGGTAAAACCCTAGATGAAATATCTAAAGCAATAAGCTCTCCTGTTTTACGAGCAGATAGTTTAGGCTTTGCAGCTTCATTTGTCACAGGGGTTGGTAGCGAACCAAAAGTGGTTGGTGCCGCATTCAATAAATCACTTCAGGGAAAAGTAAGCGAATTAATTGCAGGAAGCAATGGTGTTTTTGCTGTTCGAGGAGAAATGGTTGGAGCAAAACCCAACGCATCATTACCAGACGCCGTTAAAGAGGGCCTTTTACAAACAAGAAAAATGAGCGTTTATAGAAGCGCAGAAGCCCTTCGTAAAGCCGCAACTATAAAAGATTTTAGATCTACATTTTATTAATAATGATGTTAAAATAAGGGAAGGGCCGTCTGAAAAGACGGTCCTTTCTATTTTCGGCTATCGAAACAAGTTATAATAGCTATCTTGTATTTTTGCAAAGCACAGTATGGAAACGTTTATCAATAAAGTAGCAGAAAGCGGCATCATCAGTCTTGATTTGGAAGCCTATTTTCCAACATCAAAATGCATGGTTTTTGATTTAAAAGACCATCTTTTCATGGGCCTTATTTTAAAAGAAAAAGATTTCAGGGCTGCCTTGCTTGCAACAGATTGGGAACAATATAAAAACGCCGATGTTGCAATAACCTGTTCTGCAGATGCGATTATTCCTATGTGGGCAAATATGTTGGTTGCCTCCTCTCTGCAGCCTTTTGCAAAAACAATCGTTTTTGGAAACGAAGAACAATTAAAAGAGCAACTCTTATTAAACAACATAGCCTCTATAAACGGATCCGAATACCAAGATCAGCGAGTGGTTGTAAAAGGTTGTGGCGATATACATATTCCCGAATCGGCCTATGTGGCAATTACTAAAATATTAAGGCCATTTGTAAAAAGCATCATGTACGGAGAACCCTGTAGTACAGTGCCCATCTATAAAAAGAAATAGTTAATGAACAATTAATTCGGCGCCAGCTGCTAACGGCTTTCTGGTTGTTGCATCTTCAAATCTATCATCGTAGTCCGAACGAATGGTTCCAAACAAACGATCCCAAACCAAGGTATATAAACCATAGTTGCCCTTAAAGTATTGATGATGCTGGTTATGATTGGTGGATGTATTGATCCATTTTCCAATCAATGTTTTATTAAATCCTTTTGGATAAAGTTCATACCCGAGGTGGCCGTACACATTATAAATAATAGAGAACAAAAAGAAAATGGCTAAATGTGAAATATGTATCGGCAGCGTAAAGTAAAAAATAATCACAATTCCTTGTTCCACCACCGCTTCTAAAGGATGAAAAGCATATGCGGCCCACGGAGAAGGATTGGTTGATTGGTGGTGTACCAAATGCACATATTTAAATATTGAAGGATGGTGCATTATTCTATGCATGATATAAAAATACAAATCGTGCATTATGAACATAATAGGAAAAGCGCTGAAATAATAGACCCATCCCAAATCCGCTATCTCTTTATAACGAGTGGTGTGGGGTCCTATAGATGGGCTATTTAAAACCACAATGATCAAACTAAAAATAATCATGGTTGAAAGAGAACAACCACCCTCTCTTAAATAGTCGGTTGTTTTTGGAAACCTTTTTTGAATTTTTTGATAAAATAATTTCTGGCGAAAAACCACATAGAAGAGCAAAAAGGCAATAAACGCCACCAAAAAATACCTTGTTCCGATTTTTTCTAACGCTTTAAAAAACAATTCCCAATTCATATTCATACAATTTATTAATGTGCCTCCAACCAGTTTTTGCCTCTTCCCACTTCTGCTTCAACAGGAACGCCGTTTGGTAAGGCCAAAGCATTAACCATACAGGTAACAATTAATTGCTCTAAATCGTTCGCTTCTTTTTCTACAACATCAAATACCAACTCATCGTGCACCTGTAAAATCATTTTTGATTCCCAGCTTCCCTTTTTCATCTCCCGATTAATTTTAATCATTGCCATTTTAATCATATCCGCTGCAGAGCCCTGTATGGGTGAGTTAATGGCATTTCTTTCGGCAAAACCACGAACCGTAAAATTGCTGCTATTGATGTCTTTTAACCAACGCCTTCTTCCCATTAAGGTTTCTACATAACCATGCTCTTTTGCAAAATTGATCTCATTGTCCATGTATTGCTGAATCAACGGAAACTCTTTTTTATAATTATCAATAATCTCTTTTGCCTCTGTTCTGCTGATTGCTAAGTTGTCTGCCAAACCAAACGCGCTTTGCCCATAGATAATTCCAAAGTTTACGCTTTTAGCCTTGTATCGCATTTCTTTGGTAACATCTGTTTCTGCTATACCATAAACCTTTGCTGCAGTTGCGGTATGAATGTCTTTTCCCAATTTAAAAGCTTCGCACATGTTTGGGTCTCCACTAATAGCGGCAACAATTCTCAATTCAATTTGAGAATAATCAGCACTCATCAATATTCTTCCCTCCGACCTAGGAATAAATGCTTTTCTAATTTCTCTGCCCCGTTCTGTTCTAATAGGTATGTTTTGTAGGTTTGGATTATTGCTACTAAGCCTTCCTGTTACTGCGATTGCCTGTGCATAGCTGGTATGTACCCGTCCTGTTCTTGGGTTGATCATTTCCGGAAGCGCATCAACATAGGTAGATTTTAATTTGGTTAATTCTCTGAAGCCCAAAATATCATCTACAATTTTATGTTTGTTGGCTAGTTTAA